>DATENJ010000252.1:0-4280 GCA_035275125.1 Actinomycetes bacterium
CTCGGCCAGCAGCGGCAGGAGCGCGACCCGGCCCCGGATCCGCCCGCCGCCCTCCATGCCCTGGACACAGACCAGGTCGCAGCCGGCGTCGGCGGCCGCCCTGGCCTCGGCGACCGACCCGGCCTGCCAGGAGGCGAGGGCCCCGCCGTCGTGGACCCGCGCGACCAGCGCCGGGTCGGGGTCGCCGTAGTAGAAGTCGACCAGCCGCGCCCCGGCCGCCGCGACCTCGACACAGGCCGCCTCGGCCCCGAACGGCAGCAGGAAGGTCACCCCGACCACCCCGGCGGTCCGGCTGGCCAGGTCGTCGAGCAGCCTGGCCAGGACGTCGGCCGGGAGCATCTGGGCCGGGACCATGCCGACCGCGCCCGCTGAGGCCACGGCCGCGACCAGCTCGGGGGTGGTGACCCCGCCCATCGGGGCCTGCTGGAGCGGCACCCTGGCCCCCAGCAGCTCGGTGAACGGCGTTGACAGCACGGCGGCCCCCTAGGGTCGGGTGAGCGGGGCGTAGCGCAGCAGCAGGCGCTTGCGGCCCAGCCCGGGGAAGTCGACCTCGGCCATGGTCCGCTCGCCCTGGCCGGAGACGGTGGCCACGACGCCCCTGCCCCACTGGCGGTGGACGACCTCGTCCCCGGGGCCGAGCCCGAGGTCGAGGGCGCCGCGCTGGCGGTCGGCCAGCCGCTCGGCCGGGGTCGGCTGGCGGTCGAAGGAGACCGGCGGGTGTGGCCGGGCGTTGAAGCTGCTCCGCCCGGCGCCGAACGCCGGGCTGGAGTCGCCCCAGCTGGTCGAGCCGGACCGGGCGGCGCCGGTCTTGCGTTGGCCGGGGGCGACCGTGACCAGCTCCTCGGGCACCTCCTTGAGGAAGCGCGACGGCAGGTTGTAGCTGGTCGAGCCGAACAGGGTCCGGCTCCAGGCGTTGGTCAGGTACAGGCGCTCCCGGGCCCTGGTGATGCCGACATAGGCCAGGCGCCGCTCCTCCTCGAGCTCGCGCGGCTCGCCGATGGAGCGGACGTGGGGGAACACGTTCTCCTCGAGGCCGACGATGAACACCACCGGGTACTCCAGGCCCTTGGCCGTGTGGAGGGTCATCAGGGTGACCGCCTGGCTGCCCGACTCGACCTGGTCGGCGTCCGACACCAGCGCGATCGACTCGAGGAACCCGGGGAGGGTCGGCTCGGCCTCCTGGCCCTCGCGCAGCTCGTACTCCTCGGCCGCCGACTGGAGCTCGCGGACGTTCTCGACCCGGCCCTGGCCCTCGATCGAGGTGTCGGCCTCCAGCTCCCGCATCAGGCCGGAAAGGGTCCAGGCGTCCTGGACGAGCACGCTCGGGGAGCGGCCCTCCTCGACACCGGCGGCCAGCTCGTCGAGCACGGCCACGAAGTCGGCCACCGCCCGGCCCTGGCGGGCCCCGAGGCCGGGGACCTCGCCGGCCCGGCGCAGCGCGTCCCCGAACGGGAGGCCCTCCTCGGTGGCGAACCGGTCGATGGCCCGCTCCGAGGTGTCGCCGATGCCCCGCCGGGGCACGTTCAGGACCCGGCGCAGGCTGACCGTGTCCAGCGGGTTGACCGTCGCCTTGAGGTAGGCCAGCAGGTCCTTGACCTCGCGCCGGTCGTAGAACTTGACCCCGCCGACGATCTTGTAGGGCAGGCCGGCCTTGACGAACACCTCTTCAAGGGTCCGCGACTGGGCGTTGGTCCGGTAGAAGACGACCACCTTGCCGTAGCCGAGGCCCTGTTCGTGGAGGCGCTCCACCTCCTCGACCACGTACGCGGCCTCGTCGTGCTCGTTCTCGGCCTGGTACCGCACGATCGGGTTGCCGGAGCCGATCGCCGTCCACAGGTTCTTGGGCTTGCGTTCCAGGTTGTTGGCGATCACCGCGTTGGCCGCCGACAGGATGGTCTGGGTCGAGCGGTAGTTCTGCTCGAGCAGGATGACGCTGGCCTCGGGGTAGTCGGCCTCGAAGTCGAGGATGTTGCGGACCGTGGCCCCCCGGAAGGCGTAGATCGACTGGTCGCCGTCGCCGACCACCGACAGGTTGCGGTGCTCGGCGGCCAGCAGCTTGAGCAGCTCGTACTGGGCCACGTTGGTGTCCTGGAACTCGTCCACCAGCACGTAGCGGAACCGCTTCTGGTACTCGGCGAGCACGTCCGGGTGCTCCTGGAACAGCCGGACCGTCTGCAGGATCAGGTCGTCGAAGTCCATCGCGTTCGACTCGGCCAGCCGCCGCTGGTACAGCCGGTAGGCCTCGGCGGCCTTCTTCTCGAACCAGCCCATGGCCCGGTCGGCGGCGGCCTCGGGGTCGATCAGCTGGTCCTTCCAGGCGCTCACGGCGTGGCGCATGGAGCGGGCGGACAGTCGCTTGGGGTCGTAGTCGAGCTGGCGGCAGACCTGGGTCATCAGCCGCTCGGCGTCGCCCTCGTCGTAGATCGAGAAGGTCGAGGTGTAGCCCAGGTGCGAGCCGCTGCGGCGCAGCATCCGCACGCAGGCCGAGTGGAAGGTCGACACCCACATCGCCTTCACCACCGGCCCGACCAGGTGCCGCAGCCGCTCCTGCATCTCCCGGGCCGCCTTGTTGGTGAAGGTGATGGCCAGCACCGAGGTCGGCGGCACCCGCTGGTCCTTGATGAGGTGCGCGATCCGGTGGGTCAGGACCCTGGTCTTGCCCGACCCGGCCCCGGCCACGATCAGCGTCGGCCCCTCGGTGGCCAGCACGGCCAGCCGCTGAGCGTCGTTCAGCCCGTCCAGCAGGTCAGGGGACGCGCCCGGAGCATCCGGCGCCGGCGAAGGGTCCACGCCGGCAGTATACGAGCGGGACGGGATAGGCTTGGCCGTGTGAGCGCAGGGGAACCGGCTTCGAGCCCGACGGTTGCACGCTCGCCGGCCGCGTTGTCGGTGCGGGGGCTGCGCAAGTCGTTCGGGGCCAAGGTGGCGGTGGGCGGGATCGACCTCGACATCCCGCATGGGTGCTTCTTCGGGCTGGTGGGGCCGAACGGGGCCGGCAAGACGACCACCCTCGGGATGGTGACCGGGCTGCTGCGGCCCGACGCCGGGCTGGTGCTGATCGACGGGATCGAGGTCTGGCGCGACCCGGTCCAGGCCAAGCGGCGGATCGGGGTGCTGCCCGAGGACCTCAGACTGTTCGACCGGCTGTCCGGGGCCGAGCTGCTCACCTACAACGGGCTGCTGCGGGGGATGCCGGCGGCGGTGGTGGAGGCGCGGGCCGGCGAGCTGCTGGAGGTGCTGGGGCTGGCCGATGCCGCCGGGACCCTGGTGGTCGACTACTCCCACGGGATGCGCAAGAAGATCGCCCTGGCCGCGGCCCTGCTGCACGCGCCCCGGGTGCTGTTCCTCGACGAGCCGTTCGAGGCCATCGACCCGGTGTCGGCCCGGACCATCCGCGGGCTGCTGGAGCGCTACACCGCCGGCGGGGCGACGGTGGTCTTCTCCAGTCACGTCATGGAGCTGGTCCAGCGGCTGTGCGACCGGGTCGGGATCATGCACCTGGGCAGCCTTATCGCCGAGGGCCCGACCGACCAGGTCCGGGCCGGGCGGAGCCTGGAGGACGCCTTCGTCGAGCTGGTCGGGGCGGGCGACGCCGGTGCCGAGGAGCTGGGTTGGCTGGGCACCTGGTCGGCCTGAAGCTGGCCCTGCTCCGCAACGGGCTGCGCCGCAGCAACTGGCCGCAGCAGGTCGCGCTGGCCCTCGGCGCCCTGGCCGGGCTGCCGCTGGCCTTCGGCGGGTTCCTGCTGCTGGCCCTGGTCCCGCGGGCCGAGCCGGAGGCCGGGCTGCTGCTGGTCGAGATCGTGTTCCTGCTCCTGTTCTGTGGCTGGGGGCTGTTCCCGCTGCTCAGCTTCGCCGGCGACGCCAGCCTTGACCCGTCCCGGCTGGCCCTGCTGCCGCTGCGGCCCCGGGAGCTGGTGACCGGGCTGTCGCTGGCCGCCTGCGTCGGCGTGGCCCCGCTGTGCACCCTGGTCGCCCTCGGCGGAGCGGTGGTCGGGTTCGGCACCCTCGGCCCCGGGGTGGTGCTGGTGGTGGCGGCGGTGCTGGTGCAGTTCGCCCTGTGCATCGTCGGGTCGCGGGCCCTGCTCACCGCCCTGTCCCGCCAGCTCCGCTCCCGCAAGGCCCGCGACCTGGTCATTTTGCTCGTCGCGGTGACCGCGCTCGGCCTGAACCTGGCCCTCCAGGTCGGGGCCCGGCTGGCCGAGCGGCTGGAGCGGGCCGACCTGGAGGCGCTGCGGCCCCTGGCCAGGGTGCTCGGCTGGCTGCCCACCGGCCTGGCCGCC
>DATENJ010000253.1:0-4645 GCA_035275125.1 Actinomycetes bacterium
TCGCCGCCACCGCACCCGGCCACGGCCAGCACCAGGGCGAGGGCGGCCAGCCACCGCGCCCGCGGCCTCATGCGCGCCGTCGCAGGACAGCGAGGCTCCGCGAGCTCATGCTCAGCTCCTCCCCGGCCAGGTAGCTGGGGGCGTCGGCGCCGGGGGGGCGGACATAGGCCAGGCCGGTGTCGGCGACCAGCTCGTACTCCTTGGCCCAAGGGTCGCCGGGCAGGGTGAACAGGGCCGGCTCGGTGCCGCCGTTCAGCAGCAGCAGGTAGCTCGAGTCGGCGATCGGCTGGCCGCGGGGCCCCCGGTCGGGCAGCTCGTCGCCGTTGAGGAACACCCCGAGGGTGGAGACGTCCGCGGCCCGCCAGTGGGTCTCGTCCATCTCGTGGCCGTCAGGGGTGAACCAGCCGATGTCCTTGACCCCTGAGCCGTGGATGGCCTGGCCCTGGAAGAACTTGCGCCGCCGGAACACCGGGTGGTCGCGCCGCAGCGCGATCACCGAGCTGGTGAACTCGATCAGCGCCTCGCGGTCGTCGTCCAGCTCCCAGTCGACCCAGGAGAGCTCGTTGTCCTGGCAGTAGGCGTTGTTGTTGCCCTGCTGGGTGCGGCTGAGCTCGTCGCCGGCCAGCAGCATCGGCACCCCGGCCGACAGCAGCAGGCTGGCCAGGAAGTTGCGCTTCTGGCGTTCGCGAAGCTGGTTGACCTCGAGGTCGGTGGTCGGGCCCTCGACGCCGCCGTTCCAGGAGCGGTTGTCGGTGGTGCCGTCGCGGTTGCCCTCGCCGTTGGCCTCGTTGTGCTTCTCGTCGTAGCTGACCAGGTCGTTCAGGGTGAAGCCGTCGTGGCAGGTGACGAAGTTGATGCTGGCGTAGGGCCGGCGCCCGTCCGACTGGTACAGGTCGCTCGACCCGGTGAGCCGGTAGGCGATGTCGGCCACCCCGGTGCGGGCACCCCGCCAGAAGTCGCGCATGGTGTCGCGGTAGCGGCCGTTCCACTCGGTCCACAGGACCGGGAAGTTGCCGACCTGGTAGCCGCCCTCGCCCACGTCCCAGGGCTCGGCGATCAGCTTCACCCGGCTCACCACCGGGTCCTGGTGGATCAGGTCGAAGAAGGCCGACAGCCGGTCGACCTCGTGGAAGCTGCGGGCCAGGGCGCTGGCCAGGTCGAAGCGGAACCCGTCGACGTGCATCTCCTCGACCCAGTAGCGAAGCGAGTCCATGATCAGGGCCAGCACCTGGGGATGGCGGGCGTTGAGGGTGTTGCCGGTGCCGGTGTAGTCCATGTAGAAGCGCCGGTTGGAGTCGACGGTCCGGTAGTAGGAGTTGTTGTCCAGGCCCCGGAACGACAACGTCGGGCCCATGTGGTTGCCCTCGGCGGTGTGGTTGTAGACGACGTCGAGGATCACCTCGATCCCGGCCGCGTGCAGGTTGCGGACCATCGCCTTGAACTCGCTGACCTGCTGGCCCCTGGTCCCGGTGGAGGAGTAGCGGGCCTCGGGGGCGAAGAAGCCGATCGAGTTGTAGCCCCAGTAGTTGGTCAGCCCCATCTGGACCAGGTGGTGCTCGGACACGTAGTGGTGGACGGGCAGCAGCTCCAGGGTGGTCACGCCGAGGCGCTGGAGGTGCGCCACCACCGGGTCCGAGCCCATGGCCGCGAAGCTGCCCCGCTGGTGGGGCGGCACCTCCGGGTGGCGCATGGTGAACCCGCGGACATGGGCCTCGTAGATGACCGTGTCGGCCCAGGGCACGTTCGGGCGGGTGTCGTCGCCCCACGGGAAGGCGTCGTGGGTCACCACCGACCTGGGCACGTGCGGGCTCGAGTCGCGGTCGTCGGGGTGCAGGTCGTCGCCGCCGACCCGGTAGCCGAACACCGAGTCGTCCCAGTCGACCATGCCCTCGATGGCCCGCGCGTACGGGTCGAGCAGGAGCTTGGCCGGGTTACGGCGCGCCCCCCGCTCGGGGTCGTAGGCGCCGTGGACCCGGAAGCCGTAGCGCTGGCCGGGACCGACCTCGGGCAGGTAGCCGTGCCAGGTGTGGGCGCTGACCTCGGGCAGGCGCAGCCGCCGCTCGACCCCGGTCTGGTCGAACAGGGCGAGGTCGACAGCGTCGGCCCCCTCGGCGAAGACGGCGAAGTTGGTCCCCTCGCCGTCCCAGGTCGCCCCCAGCGGACGGGGCTGCCCTGGCCACACGGGCTCTGGAGCGGCCGTCATCGGCTGCTGGACAGTGGCATGGTGGGCGTCAGTGTGCCGTAACCTCCGGACATGATGCTCGAAGAGCTCCGCCGAGCCGCCGAGGCTCGCGGGATCGCCACCAGCTTCACCGATGCCTCCGAGCGGCGCCATCTGGTCTCGGAGACGACCCTTGAGGCGGTGCTCGAGGCCATGGGCCCAGCCCCGGAACCTGCCGCCTGGCCGCCGGTCGTGGTCGCCAGGACCGGACAGCCGGTGACCTGGACCCCTCCGGAGGGCGAGCCGGCCACCCTGGTGCTGGAGACGGGCTCGGAGCGGCCCCTGCCGGCCGAGCTGCCCGGCGACCTCCCCCCGGGCTGGCACCGGGTCGAGGGCCGGACCGGCGTCACCACGCTGGTGGTCGCGCCCGGGCGCTGCCACCTGCCGGCCGAGTTGGATGGCGGCGGGCGTGCCTGGGGCTGGGCGGCCCAGCTGTACGCGGTCCGCTCGCGGGCCAGCTGGGGTATCGGCGATCTCGGCGACCTGGCCGGCCTGCTGGCGGCCACGGCGCCCCTGGGGGCGGGGTTCGCCCTGCTCAACCCGTTGCACGCCGCCATGCCGACCGAGCCAAGCCCCTACAACCCCTCCAGCCGGGTGTTCCGCAACCCGCTCTATCTCCGGGTCGAGGACGTGCCCGAGCTGGCCACCCTCGACCCGAGGGACCGGGCCCTGGTCGAGACCCTGGCAGGGGCCGGCCGAGACCTGCTGGACAAGGACCGGATCGACCGGCCGGCGGTGTACCGGCTGAAGGACGAGGCGCTCCGCCTGGCCCATGGCGCCCTCGACCGGGCCCCGGGCCGCCAGCAGGAGCTGGCCACCTACCGTGCTGCCACCCCGAACCTGGAGCGGTTCGCCACCTTCTGCGCCCTCCAGCACGTCCACGGCCAGGATTGGCGCACCTGGCCGGCCGCCTACCGCCATCCCGGCCGGCCCGAGGTGGGCGCGTTCGGCGAACAGCACCACCTGGAGGTCGCCTACCACGCCTGGCTCCAGTGGCTGCTGGACGAGCAGCTCGCCGCCGCCGGGGCCACCACGGCGGGCGGGAGGTGGGACGGGGGGGTGGTGAACGACCTGGCCATCGGGTTCGCCCCCGACGGGTTCGACGCCTGGTCGTTCCAGGACGAGCTGGCCGCCGGCATGTCGGTCGGGGCCCCGCCCGACCCGCTGGGCCCGCACGGCCAGGACTGGGGCCTGCCGGCGTTCGTGCCCGACCGGCTGGCCGCCGGCGGCTACGCGCCGTTCGCCCAGACCATCCGGGCCGGCATGGCCCACGCCGCCGGCCTGCGCATCGACCACGTGATGGGCCTGTTCCGGCTGTTCTGGATCCCGGACGGGGCCGAGCCGGCCCAGGGCACCTACGTCCGCTACCCGGCCGACGACCTGCTCGGGGTCCTGGCCCTGGAGAGCGCGGCCGCCAAGGCGCTGGTCGTTGGCGAGGACCTGGGCACGGTCGAGCCCGGGGTGCGGGAGCGGCTGGCCGCCGAGGGCGTGCTCTCCTACCGGCTGGCCTGGTTCGAGCAGGGCCCGGACGGCGGGCGCCGGCGGGCCGCCGACTACCCCAGGCTGGCCCTGGCCGCGACCACCACCCACGACCTGCCCACCGTCGCCGGGTTCTTCAGCGGCTCCGACCTCGACCATCTGTGCGACATCGGGGTCGCCACCAGGGGCGGGCCCGAGCAGGCCGACCAGGAGGCGCAGCGCGAGAGCCTCTGGCGGCTGCTGGAGGACGAGGGCCTGCTGGCGGCGGGCGAGCGGTCGGTCCCGGCGCTTGTCGCCGCCCTGTACGGCTTCCTCACCCGGACTCCGTCCATGCTGGTCGCGGCCACCCTGGAGGACGCGGTCGAGGCCCACGACCGGCCCAACGTCCCCGGCACCATCGACCAGCGCCCGAACTGGTCGCTGCCGCTGCCCGTCCTGCTCGACGACCTGGCCGCCGACCCGCGGGTCCGGCGGCTCGCCGGGATCCTGTCGGAAGGGACAACCCAAGCAACCGCCCGAAGCTGAGAGGAAGTCTTAGGGAACTCCCAGCACGCGCAGGATATGATCACCGGCGCAGCCTGCACCTCGCGGGTCAGGCAACGGCGCTCGGTGGGAGGGCCACGTGAGCCAACCAGCTCTCGAGGAACAGTTCGAACCGACGGCGGGCGACAGTGTCGCTGCCGCCCGCGCCCGCTCCTCCTGGGACTTGTTCCGCCACCGCTTCAGGCAGGACAAGGCCGCCATGGCCGGGGCCGTCACCCTCTCGATCCTGGTCGTCCTGGCCCTGGCCGCGCCGCTGTTCGCCAAGCTCACCGGCCACGGCCCCAACGACCGCTTCCCCGACCAGATGCTCACCGCCGACATCGGCCTGCCCAAGGGGCCCAACGCCGACTTCTGGTTCGGCGGCGACTCGGTCGGCCGCGACGTGTTCATCCGGACCCTCTA
>DATENJ010000254.1:0-6633 GCA_035275125.1 Actinomycetes bacterium
CGGGAACCCGACCGCCATCGCCATGGCCCGGTTCGCCGAGGGCGAGGCCTTCGCCGACGCCGACCCGGCGCGGGCGTCGGCCGCCCTGGACGAGGCGATACGGCGGGCCAGGGAGGTCGGCAACCGCTTCGTCGCCGGCGCCGCCCTCACGGCGATGGTGGCCCTCCGCGGCCGGCACGGCCCCCCGGAGGCGGCGTTGGCCCTGTTCCGGGACGCGGTCGACCACTGGCGCGACAACGGCAACCGCTCCCTGCTGGTGGTCACCCTGCGCAACCTGGTCGTGCTGCTGGCCAGGACCGGACGGGACAGGTCCGCGGCGAGCTTGGCCGCGACCCTGGAGGAGACGGCGGCGAGCCGCCCTTACGGCGCCGAGGCGGCCCGGATCACCACCGCCCTCGCCGCCGTGCGGCGCCGCCTCGGCGAGGCCGCCTTCGACCGCGCCTGGGCGGCCGGCACGGCCCGGACCCTCGAGGAGGCGGCCGACGAGGCCGTTGGCCTGCTCGACGCGCCGGCCGGGTGATGGCCCTGCCTAGAACAGCGATCGCCAGGTGAACTCGGGGTCGTAGCCGAGCAGGCGGCGGGCCTTGCCGATGCCGAGCAGGGTGCCGTGCTCGGCCAGGTCGCCCTTGACCAGGACGCCAGGGAAGACCTCGGCCATCAGCTCGCGGCTGGGGCGGCGCATGACGGTGTCGGCGGCGGCGATGATGAACGCCTCGGCCCCGGCGACGTCGGCGGCGAGGGCCCGCCGCACCGCCTGGGCGACATGCGACTCGTCGACGTAGCCCCACAGGTTCCACTTGCGCAGGTGCGGGTCGTCCCAGAAGGACGGGAACCGCTGGTAGTCGGCCCGTTCCATGATGTTGGAGAAGCGCAGGCCGAGGAACGGGATGCCGGTCCAGCGGGCGAACTGGCGGGCCATCTCCTCGCCGAGGACCTTGGAGAGGGCGTAGGAGGTCTCGGGCCGCAACTCGGCCTGCTCGTCGACCGGCGCGTAGTCGGGCGGGCGGTCGAAGGGCAGGCCGAGGGTCGTCTCGCTGGACGCCCAGACGACCCGCTCGAGGCCGAGGCGGGCCGCGGCCGCGAACACCGTGTGGGTGGTGGTGATGTTGGTGCGGAACACGGTGTCGGGGGTGGCATGGACCGGCGAGGGGATGGCGGCCAGGTGGACCACGGCCTGGATGCCCCCGAGGACCTCGGCCCCGCTCAGGGCCTCAAGGGTCTGGCCGAAGTCGGTCAGGTCGGCGGTCAGGAACGGCGCCGGGGAGTCGGCCGTGCTCGACTCGGCCGACGGCACCCGGTCGACGTTCAGCACCTGGTGCCCGTGCTCGAGCAGGTCGCGGACGACGGCCCGGCCCGCCTTGCCGCTCCCCCCGGTGACGACGATCCTGGCCATGGCCGCTCGCTCCTCTCAGCACGGGAACGTACGTCGTTCTCGGCAGAACATACGATGACGGAACTCGCCGAGCTTCCCATACTGGCCTGCAGCCTGGACGCAAAGGTTCGTGGGAGGGGCATCGTGCGGGTTCGAGCGGGTTTGACGGCGCTGGCCACCGTGGTCCTGGTGGCCGCGGTGGGCTGCACCTCGGGTGGGGACGGGGGCGCGCGCTCGTCGGCCGCGGCCACCTCCACCACTGTCCACCACACCATGACCCCGGCGGCGCTGGGGCCGGATGCGACCCCGAGAGAGGTGCGGGCCCGGTTCGAGCAGCTGCTCGGCCAGCACGCCCTGCTGGCCGTGCGCCAGGCCCGCAGCGAGGTGGCCATGGCCCCCGATCTCAGGACGGCGGTCGACCGCTCGATGGCGGCCAACGCCGCCGCCCTCGAGCAGCTGGTCGGGGTGACCTACGACGGCGCCGAGGCGGCCAAGTTCGAGCAGCTCTGGAAGGGCTACACCGACGACCTGTCCGCCTACGCCCAGGCGTCGGCCACCGGCAACAGCACCGGCGCCCAGGAGGCGCGGGCCGCCCTGCTGGCCCACTGCGACGACTGGGGCGCCTGGCTGGACGACGCCAGCGCCGGCCGGGTCGCGGCGGCCACGGCGACCAGGAACGCCCAGGCGCGGGTCGAGCAGCTCATGGGGCAGGTCGACGCCTACGCCGGCCGGGACTACGCCAAGGCCTACACCCTCGAGCGCCAGGTCTACGAGGGCACCTACGGGACCGGGACCACCCTGGCCAAGGCCAGCCTGACGACCAAGGAGGCGGCCGACCTCGACAAGGCCCCGGAGAACCTCCGGTCGGCCTTCTCCATGCTGCTGGGCGAGCACATGGAGCTGGTGGTCGACGCCCAGCGGGCCACCTTCGCCGGGTCGCCCGAGTTCGACGCCGCGGCCGCCCAGGTCAACGCCAACACCGCCACCCTGACCAAGGCGATGAGCGGCATCGTCGGCCCCAAGAAGGCGGCCGAGTTCGAGGCCGCCTGGGCCAACCACGTCGAGGGCCTGATGGCCTACACGGCGGCGGTCGCGGGCAAGGACGAGGCCGCCAGGACGGTGGCCAGGGAGAACCTCGACGCCTTCGCCGAGCGCCTCGCGCTCTACTTCAGCGACGTCGTCCGCAACGTGCTCGCCACCGACCCGCTGACCGACGCCATCACCGCCCATGACGCCCACCTGATCAACCAGGCCGACGCCTATGCGGCCAAGGACTACGCCAGGGCCCAGCAGGTCCAGGACGAGGGCTACAGCCAGATGGTCGGGGTGGCCAACGTCCTGGTCGACGCCATCGAGAAGGTCATGGCGTCCGCCATGCCGGCCGGCGGGTCCAAGACCGGCGCCGGCGGCACCGCCCACGTCCACCCGTGAGATGACCGGGAGCGGGGCCCGGCACACGGCCAGCGCGGTCGCGGTGGCGGTGACCCTGCTCGTGCTCCCAGCCCTCCTGGCCGGCTGCGGCGGCCCCCGGGCCGAGTACGCGGGGGTGTCCAGCACCATCGGCCCCAAGAGCCAGGCCGGGCCGGCCGACGGCCTTGAGGCGGCCCGGCGGTTCCGCTCGACCCGCCGCTTCCGGTCGACCCCGGTGCCGGTGCGGCTGGAGATCCCGAGGATCGGGGTCGCCACCGGGCTGCAGCGGCTCGGCCGGGCCGGCGACGGCACGGTCGAGGTGCCGAGCGGCCCCGGCAAGTGGACCATGGCCGGCTGGTACGAGGGCGGCACCCGGCCCGGCGACCCCGGGTCGGCGGTCATCCTCGGCCACGTCGACTCCAAGCGCGGCCCGGCGGTCTTCTACCGGCTGCGTGAGCTGCGTCCCGGCGACCGGGTCGAGGTCGTCCAGGCCGGGGGCTCGCGGATCGCCTTCACCGTCGAGCGGGTCGAGCAGTACGACAAGCGGCGCTTCCCCACCGCCGAGGTCTACTACCCCACCCTCGAGCCGATGCTGCGCCTGGTCACCTGCGGCGGCGCCTTCAACAACGCCACCGGCCACTACACCGACAACGTGATCGTGTTCGCCTCCCTGGGCGGCTGAGCTGCTCCGGCCTCGTATCATCTGCCCATGAAGGCTGAGCAGGCGGACGGGGCCGGGCCCCAGGCGACGCCGGGAGGTACCTGGCACCGCCCGATGGTGGCCCGGCCGACCGACGAGGAGCACCGCAGCGCGACCGTGCTGGAGCTGTTCTTCGACCTGTGCTTCGTGGTCGCCGTGGCCCAGGCCGCCTCCGCGCTGCACCACCAGGTCGCCGAGGACCACGTCGGCGACGGCGTGGTCGGCTACGCCACGGTGTTCTTCGCCATCTGGTGGGCGTGGATGAACTTCACCTGGTTCGCCTCGGCCTACGACACCGACGACGTCCCCTACCGGCTGACCACCCTGGTCCAGATCGCCGGGGCCCTGATCCTGGCCGCGGGCGTGCCCGACGCCATGGACGGCAGCGACTTCACCGTCATCACCATCGGCTATGTGGTCATGCGCCTGGCCATGGTCACCCAGTGGCTGCGGGCGGCCGCCGCCGACCCGCCCCACCGGCGCAGCTCGTTGCGCTTCGCCGGCGGCATCGTGGCCCTGCAGGTCGGCTGGGTGCTGCGGCTGGCCCTGCCCGAGGGCCTCGGCATGGTCAGCTTCCTGGTCCTGGTCGCGGCCGAGCTGGCCATCCCCATCTGGGCCGAGCGGGCCGCCCCGACCACCTGGCACCCGCGCCACATCGCCGAGCGCTACGGCCTGTTCACCCTGATCGTGCTGGGCGAGAGCGTGCTCGCCTCCACAGTGGCCATCCAGACGGCCATCGACGAGAACGCCGCCCTGGCCGACCTGGCCACCACGGCGGCGGGCGGGCTGCTGACCGTGTTCGGGATGTGGTGGCTGTACTTCTTCAAGGAGGCGCACGAGTTCCTGACCTCGCTGCGGGCCGCGTACGTCTGGGGCTACGGCCACTACGTGGTGTTCGCCTCGGCCGCGGCCGTCGGAGCCGGCCTCGCCGTCAACGTCGACTTCCTCACCGACCACGCGGCCATCGGCCCCCGGGCCGCGGGCGCCGCCTTCACCATCCCGGTGGCCCTGTTCCTCCTGGCCGTCTGGGCGCTCCAGGTGCGGCCCCATCACCTGGGCCGCTGGCACGGCGCCGTGGTCCCGGCCACCGCCGTGCTGGTGCTGGCCTCGACCCTGAGCGCCGAGCCGGTGCTGCTCACCGGGATCCTGGCCGCGGCCATGATCGCCGTCTCCCTGGTCGCCCTCCACCGCCCGGCCGCGGCCCGGGTCCTCTAGGCGCGGCTGGGGACCGCCCAGGTGCCGTCGCCGGCGATCAGCTGGTCGGCCTCCTCGGGGCCCCAGGTGCCCGGGTCGTACTCGTAGAGGGGGGTGGCCTCCTCGCCGAGCACCGGGTCGACGACGCGCCACTCGGCCTCGACGGCGTCCTGGCGGGCGAACAGCTCGGTCTCGCCCTCCATCGCGTCGCCGATGAGGCGCTCGTATGGGGGCCGGCCGAGGCCGGGGCGATCGGCCGCGACCAGTTCCACGTCCTCGCCGATCAGCTGGTCGCCGGGGACCTTGACCCGCAAGCCGATCTCGATACGGACGTCGGGGCCGAGGTGGAGGCGCAGGTGGTTCGAGCGGGCCGGGATCAGCTCCCCGAACAGCTCCAGCGGCGGGCGCCGGAACTCGACCAGGACCTCGGTGTCGGTCACCGGCAGCCGCTTGCCGGCGCGGATGTAGAACGGCACCCCCGACCAGCGCCAGGTGTCGATGGCCAGACGGGCCGCCACATAGGTCTCGACCGCCGAGTCGGCGGCCACCCCGGGCTCGTCGCGGTAGCCCCGGAACTGGCCGCGGACAACGCTGGAGCGGTCCAGCGGCCGGACGGCCTGGATGAGCCGGGAGCGCTCCCGGCGGGTGCTGTCGGGGGTGTGCGTCGCCGGGGCGTCCATGGCCAGGAGGGCGAGCACCTGGAGCAGATGGTTCTGGAGGACGTCGCGGATCGCCCCGGCCTCCTCGTAGAATGCGCCCCGGCCCTCGACGCCGAAGTCCTCGGCCATGGTGATCTGCATCTGCCGTACGTAGCGGGCGTTCCAGATCGGCTCCAGCAGGGCGTTGGCGAAGCGCAGGTAGAGGATGTTCTGGATCGGCTCCTTGCCCAGGAAGTGGTCCATGCGGAAGATGCGGTCCTCGGGCATGTGGCGGTGCAGGATCTTGTTCAGCTCCCGGGCGGAGGCCAGGTCACGGCCGAACGGCTTCTCCACGATCACCCGGGCCTTGTCGATACGGCCGGCGGCGGCCAGCCCCTCGGTCACCGTGGCGAACATGCTCGGCGGGATGGCCAGGTAGTGCAGCGGCCGGCGGGCGTCGCCCAGCTCCTTGCCGAGCCGCTGGAAGGTGCTGGCGTCGTTGTAGTCGCCGTCGATGTAACGCAGCAGCTTCGACAGCCTGGCGAACGCCTCCTGGTCGACCTTGCCCTTGCCGCCGGCGTCGTGCTCGACACTGTCGCGGGCCCGCCGGCGCAGCCGGGCCAGGTCCCAGCCCGACTTGGCCACGCCGATGATCGGCACGTCGATCCGGTGGCGCTGGACCAGCCCCAGCAGGGCCGGGAAGACCTCCTTGTAGGCGAGGTCGCCGGTGGCGCCGAAGAACACGATCGCGTCGGAACGCTGGCTGTCGATCGGGCCGCTCCTTTGGTCGAGCTGTCCGCGGGCGAGACAATGATCGTATGACGAGCGGCGCCGCGGGTCGCGCGACCCCGAGACGGTGGGCCCTGGCCGCCCTGGCCGGCCTGGTCCTGCTGGCCGCCGGCCTGGTCCAGGTGATCGTGGGCAGCCGCGGCCAGTTCCTCCAGCTCCTCGTCGGGACGGTCCTGAGCGTCGCCGTCGTGGCCGCCACCGCCTGGTGGGCCTTCACCACCCGACGGGTCTGGAAACGCTGGCTCAACATCGTCATCGCCGCCCTTGCCGTCGCCAACATCGTCCTCGGCTTCATCGAGTTCGGCTACCGCCAGGCCACCGGCGCCCTCGCCATCGTCGCCGGCGCCCTCCTCTACGCCACCGCAACCCCCCGCGCCCTCCGGCCCCCAGCCGGCGGCGGGCTTGGGGACCCGATCCGCGGGCGGGATCCTGGTGCGCCTGGGAGCCCCACCTCGCCGTGGTTGCTGGTGAACCCGCGGTCGGGGAACGGGAAGGCTGGGCGGGTCGGGCTGGTGGAGGCGGCCCAGGGG
>DATENJ010000255.1:0-5054 GCA_035275125.1 Actinomycetes bacterium
CCTCGGCCGCCCCCGCCTCCAGCTCGGCCAGGTCGGGCAGCCCGGCCCGGGCCCCGGTGGCGGCGGTGCGGGCGTCGCGGCCCTGTTCGCGGACCCTGGACAGGGCCCGCTCGACCGGGCTGACCCCGAGCAGGTCCAGCACCAGCCGCCGCCGGTCGCTGGGGACCATGGTCGCGAACGCGGTCAGCTCCTTCTGCTGGGCGCACACCGAGGCCAGGAACGCCCGCTGGTCCATGCCGAGCACCCGGGCCAGGTACGCGTTGGCCTCCCGCACCGACTGGGCGGCCAGCTGCCCGTTCAGGAACACCTCGACCTCGGGGGTGAGGTTGCGCCCCTTCAGCCGCCGCCGCACGTCAAAGGTGTTCCCCTCGTGCTCGAACACCAGCTCGACCCGCACGTCCTCCCCCACCCCGGCCGACCGCAGCTCCCACTTGTCGGTCCGCGAGTCCCCGTACAGCGCCCAGCGCAGCGATTCGATCAGGGTGCTGTTGTGGACGACGAAGGACTCGGCCAGGTAGAGGTGCTCGTCGGTGTCGACCTCAATGTCGTAGCAGGAGGCCGACCTGCCCGTCGGCCTCACTGAGGTAACCGGGGACCAGGTGGTCTCCTCGTCCGCGACCGACCATCTCCGGACGAAGTCGCGGAAGTTGGCGCGGTTCATCGGGTGGTGCCGGTGGTCGGCGGTGCGGTAGGCCCCGCTGGGCGAGCTCCACTTGGTGATCATGCTGTTGAAGGCCGAGGGGATCATGTCCCCTCGGTTGCCGAACCGTGAGCTACGAGGCAGGGCGAGGATCTGATCTCTGCGATCGGCCTTCACTCCCACCAGCGGCATCTGGCGGAGCCGGTCATAGCCGTCCCGGGCGACCGAGAGGCTCCAGTACAGCGACCCGCGAACCACCCTCCGCCGGATCGAGGACCGCACCCCGACCCGCCGCAGCAGCAGGCGGACGTCCTCGGCCAGCTGCCGCGATTTCGTGCAGACCGAGATATCTGGGCCGTGCGAGTCCGAGAACGACAGCCAGCCGTCGGTCAGCCAGAGCCCAGCGAGCAGCGCCCAGGTCTGCTCGTCCGGCATCGTGAGCAGGTCCGGTGGGATGTGCTTGGTCCCGGCGGTCGCGCCGAGCAGCCCGAGATCGGTGATCCAGGACCGAAGGGCGCGGGCCGGGTACAGCACGGACCGTTCGGCGAACAGATCGATGCCGTAGTCCTCCTCGATGGCGCAGAGGGTCTCCCAGGCCAGCCCTCGGTCGCCTCGCCGAACGCCGAGGAGGTTTCCTCTGCGGACGTAGCGCTCGAGCGGGATCCCGAGCTCGTGCAGCCGCTGGAGGATCTGTTGAAAGAGGCTTCTGCGTCCGGCAACATCGAGCTGCGACCGGACATACAGGGTTCGGGCGGAGGTCTCGGCCTTGGCAGTCGAGCCGATGGTCGCGCCGGGGAACAGCCGTTCCACCAGTTGGCGGAAGAGGTCGCCGATCGCCCCATCTCCGGCCGTGAGGGTGATCCCGGTGGTCGACAGGCTCCCGTCGCCCAGGAGCAGCCCGAGCAGCATCGCCTCGTCCACCGTCAACGGCGGCGGCCCGAGCGACGGGATCACCGCTGCCTCGGCGACCCAGTGCTCCCGCGAGAGGTCTTTTGCCGGGACGCAGCCTCTGTCGGTCAGGATTGGGTGGGTCTCGGCCACCTCGACCCGGGCGCCATTGCGGAGCGTGATCTCAACGGTGGGCCGCTCGCCGAGAACCATCCAGTCGATCACGGGAACCCGCTCGATCCGACCATTTCGGAGGCCGAGCGTGTGCTTCCGTTGCTCGAGGACGAACTGGCGGATCGGCACCATCCCACCGGTGTCGGCGTCGTAGACCCGGACGTGGCCGGGAAGACATTTGCCAGATCCGTTAGGGCCGTAGATGCCGATCAGGCCGTCGGGGAACTCCAGGTCGACCGCGCGGTAGACGCGGTAGTTGCGCAGGCTGAGGGAACGCAGGTGCATGGGGCTAGCGGGCCTCCTCCTCGACCTGCTGGAGGTAGGCGCGGCCCATGTCGGCCAGCCGGTCGCGGTCGTAGCCTTCGATGGGGACGCTGGCCAGGTAGCGGTCCCACTCGTCGGCCAGGCTGGTGACGGGCTGGGCGGCCAGCTGGGCCGCCTGCTCGTCCTCGTCGGTCTCGACCTGGACGGTCACGACCAGGGCGCCGGCGAAGGCGTCGGCGGCGAGCTGGCGGCGGTCGAGCAGGCGGCGCAGCTCGGGCCGGGCCCGGTTGACGAACAGCCGGACCACCGCGCCATCGGTCTCCTCGAGGGTGGCAAGGCCGGCGGCGGCCTCGTAGACCTCGGGGGCGGTCAGGTCGAAGGCGTCCAGGCGGTAGCTGCGCAGGGGCCGGCCCCCCGGGACGGGGTGGTGGCGGACGGTGCCCGAGGTGGTGTCGAGGCTGAGCACGCCCTTGATCTGCGGCTCGTCGTGCTGGGGCAGGTCCTTGAAGCTGAAGGTGTCGGTGGAGCCCGGGTACCAGGCGTTGGGGGCGACCCTGGCGAAGTTGTGGAAGTGGCCGAGCAGGATGCGGTCGAACCCGGCGTCCAGGGTGGAGAGGTCGATCTCGAGCTCGTTGACGTCGCCGTAGGTGTAGCGGCGGGCCAGGACGGTCACGGCGGCGTGGGTGACGAGCAGGTTCAGGTGGTCGCCGGAGCGGGCGTCGGCGGCGGCGGCGATCTGTTCCTTGAGGGCCAGGTCGTCGGTGCACTGGGGCACGGCGTGGACCCGCAGCCCGTCCAGCAGGTCGACCGGCTCGTAGCCGCCGCGGTAGACGAACGCCAGGCTGGGGAAGGCGTCGGCCAGGACGGCGTAGGGGGAGCCGGACTCGCGCAGCCGCGGGGTGTCGTGGTTGCCGGAGATGGCCAGGGTGGGCACGCCCGCATCGGCCAGGGTCCGCAGGCCCCTGGCCCCTTCCCGGAACGCCCGGTAGGTGGGCCGGGGGGCGTCGAACAGGTCCCCGAGGACCAGCACCGCGTCCGGGTCCAGGCCCAGCGCGGCCTCGACGGCCCGGTGCCAGGCGGCGGCGAAGTCGACCTCCCGCTGGTTGAGCCCGCCCGGGTCGACGGCCTGGTAGTGGGCCCGCCCCAGGTGAGCGTCGGCAATGGCGACGAGGCGGCTCACTCGTAGAACCCCGACATGGCCTCGGCCGGCCGCTCCCGGGGTGCCTCGGGCACCGGGACGGTGGCCAGCCACTCCTCGTACAGGTGGACCCGGGCCGGGAGGGCGAAGGGGGCCTCGGGGTTGGTCACCAGGGCCTCGCCCGGCATCAGGGTCTGGATCTCGGCCCCGAGGTCGGACAGGTCCTGCTTGGAGGAGGACCGCAGGGTGTTGCGGTCGCGCTCGTCGGCCAGGCCGAGCACGAAGTAGGTGTTGAACTGGCTGAGCAGCTCGGGGTCGATCAGCTTGGGCTGCTGGGTGACGGCGCACAGGCCGACGTTGAACTTGCGGCCCTCCCGGGCCAGGCGCGGGAACACGTTGAACTCGGCGTCGTCCAGGCGGGTCAGGACCCGCTGGGCCTCCTCGAGGGCGACCAGGGTCCGGGGCAGCTGCCCGAACCGCTCCCGTTCGTTGCGGTAGGCGTTCGCCCGCTCGTCCAGCAGGCTGCGGGTCAGCAGGGACGCGACCAGGGTCTCCTCGACCGCCTCCAGCCCCGAGGTGTCGACCAGCACCACCTTGCCCCCGGCCAGGTCGTCCAGGACCTTGCCGGTGAGCGACTGGCTGGGGTCGTCGGTCATCAGGGGCAGGCGCACGATCCGCTTGGCCCGCCGGCTCAGGACCTGGATGGTGGCCAGGGCGTGGCGGCCCAGCTCGGCGTCCTTGAGGTCCTCGGGGTCGTCCTCGGCCAGCCGGGTCAGCCACACCCCCTTGTCGCCCAGGAGGGCGTACGCGCTCTCGAGGGCCTCGGACTGGGGGCCGCTGAACTTCCAGGCGGTGCGCAGGTCGTCGACGGTCAGCTCGGCCAGCGACAGCCGCAGCAGGCTGGCCTGGCCGGCCCGGGGGCTGGGCGAGTAGACCCGCAGCCGCTGCTGCGCCCAGGGGTGGTGGGCGAGGCCGCGCCGGCCGGCCGCCCCGCCCTCCAGGTACTCGCCGTGGGGGTCGAACAGCAGCATCGCGTACCTGCCGGAGGCGGCCAGGAGCTGGCCGGCCAGGACCTTCATGAGGTTGCTCTTGCCCATGCCGGTGGTCGCGAAGACGCCGACGTGGCTGGGCAGGGTCTCGCCCCGGATCCCCACCGGCAGGTCGATGGTGTCCTCGCCCGAGCGCAGCCGCCCGACCTCGACGTCGCCCATCCGCTCGCGCAGGAACGCCAGGTCGGTGTCGGTGGGGGCGGACACGGCGGCGAACTGGGCCGGGAGGCTCTTGGGCTTGTGGAAGCCCTTGGCGTCGACATAGCCGAGGGGGACGACCTCGGCCACCTTGTAGAGCCGCTTCTCGAAGTCGCGCAGGGTGGTGGCCTCGCCCACCTGGTCCATGGCCATCAGCCCGCCGGCGGTGCGCTCGGCCCAGCCGGCGTCCGAGGACTCCGAGCCGTAGGCGACGTCGGTGACCCGGAACAGGTAGCGGCGGCCCCGCTCCGGGTCGTCGCCGGCCAGCAGCTCGCCGAGGAACAGGTCCTCGCCGTAGAAGGCCCGGAACCGCACGTCGAGCACGGAACGTCCGAAGATGCGCCCCTTGTAGTCCGGCATGGTCTGGATGTCCCCCGTGGTCGGGCTCAGGCGTTCAGGGTCAGGTGGAAGTCGCGCATCACCAGGTCGACGTCGTCCTCGGACAGCCCCTCGCGCAGGAACGCCTCGCGCAGGTCGCGGCGCAGGTCGGCCAGGAGCGGGCCGGGCAGCGACACGACCCGGTGGACGGCGGCCAGCGGGTAGGGGTAGCCGAGGAAGGCCGGGTCGTCCGACAGGCCGGCCAGGACGGCGAACAGCTCGCCGGGGTCGCGGGCGCCGCGGACGGCGTCGACCCGGAAGGCGTAGGCGCCCAGGCGGGCCAGCCGGGCCACGTACACCTCGGAGGCCTCCTGCGGCCCGGTGA
>DATENJ010000256.1:0-5848 GCA_035275125.1 Actinomycetes bacterium
AGCAGATCGTGGGGGGGAACCTGGCCCGGTTGTACGGGATCGACCCGGTGGCCAAGCTGGCCGCGATCAAGGACGACGAGTTGTCCCAGCGGCGCGCCCAGTACCTCGCCGACCAACCACCAGTCGGGGCCGAGTCACGGTAAGGAGCAGCACCATGGCAGACCCAGGCACAGTCCAGTCGCTCATCGCGCCACGCCGCTACATCCAGGGCCGCGGCGTGCTCGCCTCGATCGGCAAGCACGTGGCCGAGCTCGGCAGCCAGCCGCTCCTGATCGCCGACGAGAACGTCTGGAAGCTGGCCGGTGACCAGCTCTCCTCGTCGTTCAAGAAGGCCGGCGTCGACGTCAAGCGCGAAGTCTTCGGGGGCGTCTGCTCCCACCGTGAGATCGACCGCATCACCGAGGTGGTAAAGGCTGGCGGTACCGACGTGGTGGTGGGCGTCGGCGGCGGGACCACCCTCGACACCGCCAAGGCGGTCGGCCACCAGGCCGGCATCGCCTGGGTCACGGCGCCGACGGTCGCCTCGACCGACGCGCCCACCAGCGCCCTGTCGGTCGTCTACACCGACGACGGCGTGTTCGAGGAGTACGTGTTCTTCCCCCACAACCCCGACCTGGTGCTGGTCGACACCCAGCTGTGCGCCAACGCGCCCTTCCGGTTCCTTGTCTCGGGGATGGGCGACGCGCTGGCGACCTGGGTCGAGGCCCGCGCCACCGCCGAGGCGCGCGGCTCAACGATGGCTGGCGGGCTGCCCACCATGGCCGGGCTGGCCCTGGCCAAGCTGTCCTGGGACACCCTGATCAGCTACGGCTTCTCGGCCCGCCAGGCCGCCCAGCAGCACGTGGTCACCCCGGCCCTGGAGAAGGTCGTGGAGGCGAACACCCTGCTGTCGGGGCTCGGCTTCGAGAGCGGTGGGCTGGCGGCGGCCCACGCCGTGCACAACGGCCTGACCGCGCTGGACCAGACGCACCACTTCATGCACGGGGAGAAGGTCAACTTCGGCACCCTGACCCAGTTCGCCCTCGAGGACCGGCCGACCCGCGAGTACAACGAGTTCGCCTCGTTCTGCATGAGCGTCGGCCTGCCGACCACCCTGTCCGACCTCGGCCTGGACGGGGTGAGCAGGGACGAGCTGATGACGGTGGCCAAGGCCGCCACCGTCCCCGGCGAGACCATCCACAACATGCCGTTCCCGGTCACGCCCGAGATGGTGGTCGACGCCATGGTCGCCGCCGACTCCTACTCCCGCGCCTACCAGCTGGAGTCGGGCCAGCAGGCAGCGGCCATCCCGCACTAGCCAGCTGATGGGGGACAAGGCCGTCGGGGTCGGGCTGGTCGGGTACGGGCTGGGCGGGTCGGCGTTCCACGCGCCTCTGATCCAGGCCGAGCCCGGGCTGCGGCTGCACGCGGTCGCGACCAGCCGGGCCGGGCAGGTCCAGCGCGACCATCCCGAGGTCCGGGTGGTGGCCACGGCCGGCGAGCTGCTGGAGGACCCTGAGGTGGAGCTGCTGGTGGTCGCGGCCCCCAACGCCGTCCACCACCAGCTGGCCGCGGCCGCGCTGCGGGCCGGCCGGCACGTGGTGGTGGACAAGCCGCTCACGCTCACCACGGCCGACGCCGACGAGCTGATCGGCCTGGCCGAGGCCACCGACCGGCGGCTCAGCGTGTTCCACAACCGGCGCTGGGACGGCGACTTCCTGACCGTGCGGCGCTGCCTTGAGGCGGGCCTGCTCGGGAACGTGTCCAGCTTCACCTCGCGCTACGACCGCTTCCGGCCCGTCCCCAGGGGCAGCTGGAAGGAGCAGGACGTGCCCGGGTCGGGGGTCCTCTGGGACCTCGGGCCCCACCTGATCGACCAGGCGCTGCAGCTGTTCGGCCGGCCCGAGACGGTCTGGGCCGACCTCGCCATCCAGCGGCCAGGGGTCCGGGCGGTCGACTACCTGCACCTGGTCCTGGGCTACGGGCGGCTGCGGGTGCTGCTGCACGCCGGCATGGAGGTGCGCGACCCTGGCCCCCGGTTCGAGGTCCACGGCGACCGGGGGTCGTTCGTGAAGCACGGCATGGACCTCCAGGAGCAGGCCCTGCGGGCCGGCGCGCGCCCCGGCGACCCTGGCTGGGGGAGCGAGCCCGCCGACCGCCACGGCACCCTCACCACCGAGGTCGCCGGGCTCGAGCTCCGTGGCCGGCTGGCCAGCGAGCCCGGCGCCTACCAGAGCTTCTACGCCGCCATGGCCGCCGCCGTGGCCGGCGACGGCCCGGTCCCGGTGCCGGCCACCGAGGCCCGCGAAACCATCCTGGTGATCGAGCACGCCCTGGCCAGCGCCCGCGAGGGCCGGGTGCTCCGGTTCGCCGAGGGGTCGGGCGCGACCGGGCCGGGCGCGATCTAGCCCTCGAGGAACCCGGACAGGAACCGGGTCGAGGCGGGCAGGGCCTCCTCCGGCTCGCCCCTGAGCCGGCACTCGAAGGTCAGCCAGTCGTCGTAGCCGATCTCGCGCAGGGCGGCGAACACGCCCGCGAAGTCCATGTGGCCGGTACCCGGCTGGAGCCGGTTGGTGTCGTCGACGTGCACGTGGGCGATCCGCGGCCCGGCGGCCCGGATCGCCGCCGCCAGGTCGTCCTCCTCGATGTTCATGTGGAACAGGTCGGCGCAGACCCGGATCGAGCCATAGCCGGTCTCCCGCTCGACCTCGTCGGCCAGCCCGGCCGCCTCCTCGAGCCGGTTGACCATGAAGTCCTCGTAGCGGTTGATCGGCTCGACGGCCAGCCACACGCCCTCGGCGGCGGCGTGGGCGGCCAGCTCCACCAGCGCCTCCAGCAGGACCTTGCGGTCCTCGGTGGGCTGGCGGGGCGGGGTGAACGGCGGCAGGCGCAGGCTGAACATGCCCCAGCTGGCCGGGGTCAGGACGCCGGTCCCGCCCAGCTCGGCGATCACGCTCAGCTGGGAGCGGAGCTGCTCGACGGCGTCGCGGCGCCGGCCGGCGTCGAAGTCGCCGATGAAGTGGTCGGTCTCAGGGCAGACGGTGGCCATGACCACGCCGGAGCGGGCGGCCGCCCGGAGCTCGGGCAGCCGGGCGGCGAAGTGGCCGTCGCCGCGGGCCCGCAGCTCGATGCCATCGAACCCGGCCGCGGTGGCGAACTCCCACCTGGCCTCGAGGCTGTCCCCTGGCAGCAGCTGCTCCTGGCAGGAAAGCTTCATGCTCACCGACTCCCCTCACACGTAGGCTGACCAAGCATAGATCCCCGAAAGGAGTCTCCATCTCGATGCCCCGCACCCTCGTGCTCGACGGCCCGCGCCAGCTGCGCCTGTCCGACCAGCCCACCCGCCCCCTGCGCGCGGGCGAGATCCGGCTGCGGGCCATGCTCAGCGGGATCAGCCACGGGACCGAGCTCAGCCTCTACCGCGGCACCTCGGCCTTCACCGACAAGGTGTTCGACCGCGGCCTGCGGGCCTTTGTCGAGCCGCCGGCCGGCAGCGCCGCCGCCTACCCGGTGACCCTCGGCTACGAGATGGTGGCCGAGGTCACCGAGGTCGCCCCCGACGTGACCGCGGTCGCGGTGGGCGACCTGGTCCACACCGGCACCCCCCACCAGGAGGAGACGGTGCTCGACCTGGACGCGTCGCTGCGGGCCACCTACCCGCTGGTGCGGCTGCCGACCGGCGAGCGGCCCGAGCGGGCCCTGTTCATCAGCCTGGCCGCGGTCGCCCTGCAGGCCGTCCACGACGCCGAGATGAAGCTCGGGGACGCGGTCAGCGTGCACGGGCTCGGCACCATCGGCCTGCTGACGGTGCAGATGTGCCGGCTGGAGGGGATCCAGAACGTCTTCGCCCTCGACCCTGACCCGGAACGGCGCAAGCTGGCCTCGGGGCTGGGGGCCAGCCACGTGCTCGACCCCTACGAGGAGCTGCCCGTCGGCCTCCAGATCCGGGAGCTGAACGACGGCGCCGGGGTCGACGTGGCCATCGAGGTCTCCGGCAGCGACCGTGGCCTGCAGGGCGCGCTGGAGGCGGCCGGGCTGGGGGCGACGGTGGTGGCGGCCGGCTTCTACCAGGGCGGCGCCGCCAACGTGCGCCTCGGCGAGGAGTTCCACCACAACCGGCTGTCGCTGATCGCCTCCATCGGCGCCTGGGGGGCCCCGCACCGGAAGGCGCCCCTGTGGAACCGGCGCCGGGTGATGGACACCGCCACCCGGCTGCTCTACACCGACCGGGTGTCGGTCGACGGGCTGCTCGCCCGTCAGTTCCCGTTCGACCAGGCGCCGGAGGCCTACCGCTGGATCGACGAGCACCCGCAGGCCGCGGTCAAGGTCGCCCTCAGCTACCAGTAGCCGGCCGCGTTGACTCACCGCCCGGTCTTGCCACAATGAGGGCAATCACGATGGTTGATCGATCATCTCGGGGGTGAGGCGGTGGCAGCCCCGGCGGATCGGGTCCTGGCCTGGGCCGCGCGTCGCCCCGAGCGGGTCTTCGGCTACAACCCCTGGCAGCTGGGGGCGCACGTGCTCCGCACGGCGCTGCGCCACCGGGTCACCGGGCCGGCCGCCGAGATGTCGTTCTTCGCCATGCTCACCCTGGTCCCGCTCACCGTGGCCGTCGGGGCGGCCCTCGGCCAGATCCAGCGGTTCGTCGGCCCGGAGAAGATCGCCAGAGGCCAGGACGCGGCCATCTCGCTGGTCCGGGTGGTGATCAGCCCCCGGCTGACCGACGGGGTGGTCGACCCCTTCGTCCGCGCCCAGCTGAGCCAGCAGAAGGGCGGGGCCGCCCTCGGCGGGCTGCTGCTCACCTGGTGGCTGGCCGGGCGCCTGTTCGCCGCGACCAGCCGCGCGCTCGACACCGCCTACGAGGAGCGGCACCGGCGGCTCTCGGTCCACCAGCGGCTGATCGCCCTCGGGTTCGCCTTCGGGTCGGTGGTGGTCGTGGTCATGACCCTCGGGATCCTGGTCGACGCCCCGTTCCTGGACGAGCACCGCACCCTGGCCGCGCAGGTCGGGGTCAGCCAGGCGCTGGTCACCGCCTGGTACCTGGGCCGCTGGCCGGTCGTCCTGTTCGTCCTCGGGGTGTTCCTGCTCTGCCTGTACCGCTTCGCCCCGAGCGTCCAGCACGCCTGGCGCCATCTGGTGCCGGGGGCCGTCCTTGGGGTGGTGCTGTGGATCCTGGCCGCCGTCGCCTTCCGGGTCTACCTGGCCTTCGGCAGCGGCGCCCCCACCGGGGTGGTGGTCAACGACGCCAAGGTGGTGATCATCGGCCAGGCCGTCGGGGCGGTGGTCGCGACCGTGCTGTGGACCTACTTCTCCAGCGTGGCGATCCTGGTCGGCAACGAGCTGAACGCCGAGCTGGCCCGGATGCGCGCCCACGACAGCTAGGGTGCACTAGGCCGGGTAGCGTACGGCAGTTGCGTTGGCTGCGGTAGACGTGGATCTGTACCTCATGCCAACATTTGTCCACTTTCGCGGGGCCGCCGGAGGCCGTTCTCAGAGGGGAGAAACGACCGTGCTTCGTAGCACTTCGCATTCGCTCAGGCGGCCGGTGGTCGCGCTACTGGTGCTCACGCTGCTGGTGGCCATGGCGGCGGCGGTCAGCCAGCCCGCCCCGGCCAGCGCCGGCGACCCGGGGCCGGTCCGCCTCGGGCCGTCGACGGGCAGCTACTACAACCCGGTCGCGCCGCAGCTGCAGACGGGGAACCAGCAGGAACGGCTGGGCAAGCTGGCCAAGGGGGCCGGCACGGCCAAGCTCGCCCCCAGCGCCAAGGTCCTGGCCCAGGCCAACGCCTTCGACCGCAAGCACTCGGGCGGCAACCCGGCGGCGGCCGAGGTGCTCGGCGGCCTCGAGGCCAAGGCGGCCAAGACCGGC
>DATENJ010000257.1:0-3572 GCA_035275125.1 Actinomycetes bacterium
TAGCAGGTCATCGAGCGCGTTGTAGGCGCCCATCCGCTTGGCTCTCGCCATCAGCGGCACTCCTTGCTTCGAACTCCGCCGCGGCCGCCCGGTAGTCGTGCGCCACGGAGCTGTCAGGGGCGTAGATGGTGACGGGGAGGCGGTGCCCTGGTGCCTCGGCGACCCGGACGCTCTCGCGGATCATGGTCTCCATGACCACCTCCCCGAACCGCTCGCGCAGGCTCTCGACGATCTCTCGCGACAGGGCCGTGCGCTTGTCGACCTGCGAGGCCAGGACGGCCGACAGCCGCAGGCGGCGGTTGAGGCGGAGCTTGACGGTGTCGATCGTCTGGTTGAGGGCGACCAGCCCGGCCAGCGGCATCACCCGGGTCTGGACCGGGATGAGGACCTCGTTGCAGGCGGCCAGGGCCGAGTAGCAGAGCAGGCCGAGGGCGGGCGGGCAGTCCATCAGGATGTAGTCCCACTGGTCACCGGGGAGCTCGTCGACCGCCTGGCGCAGGATCATCTCGGCCCCGGCCTGGGTGGTGGCGTTGCGCTCGGCCCTCGTCATCCAGGACGACGACGGCACCAGGTCGAGGTTGTCGACGCCGGTCGCGCGGACGGCCTTCTCCAGCGGCGCCCCGTTCTCGAAGACCTCGTAGAGGGCGCGGGCGTCGACGGTGCCAAGCCAGGTGCTCGCGTTGGCCTGCGGGTCCAGGTCGATCACGAGCACGCGCCGGCCCTGCTCGGCCAGTGCGGCGCCGAGGTTGACCACCGTGGTCGTCTTCCCAACGCCGCCTTTCTGGTTGGCGACGGCGATTCGCCGCATGTGCACCACCTGTGGATAGGTGTTGTGGGCTGGCGGAAGGGTACAACACGGATCCTGCCGCGTCGGGGAGGTTGGGAGGGTTTACGATCCGGTCATGTCCACCCACCGCTTCGAGACCGTGCTGGAGGCCGAGGGCAGCGGCGTGTTCTTCGAGGTCCCGCTGGACGTCCCGGCCGTCTTCGGCAAGGCCAGGGCGCCGGTCAGGGGGACGATCAACGGCCAGCCGTTCCGCAGCACCGTGGCGGTGTACGGCGGCCGCTCCTACCTGCCGGTCAAGCGGGCCCTGCGTGAGGCCGCCGGGGTCGCGGCCGGCGACGCCGTGGTGATCGAGCTGGAGGCCGACGACCAGCCCCGCACCGTCGACCCGCCGCCCGACCTTGCCGCCGCCCTGGCCGAAGATCCCGAGGCCAGGGCCGTGTTCGACGGCCTCTCCTTCACCCACCAGCGCGAGTACGCCGAGTGGGTGGCCGAGGCCAGGCGGGAGGCGACCCGGCGTCGCCGGGTCGACCAGACCGTGCAGATGCTGCGGGACGGCCGCCGCCACCCATAGGGGGCGGCTGGGTCGGGGCGGCCCTACCCGGCCCGCTCCACCGGCCTGCCGTCGCGCGTGCGGGCCTCGACCACCGGGCCGCCGTTGGCCTTGGCCCACTCGGTGATGGCCGCGACCGGCTCGCGCAGGCTTGACCCGAGCGGGGACAGCGAGTACTCGACCCGGGGCGGCACCTCGGGGAAGATGCGCCGCTCGACCAGGCCGGCCCGCTCCAGCTTGCGCAGGGTCCGGGTGAGCATCTTGCCCGAGATGCCCCCGATCCGGTGGCGCAGCCACGAGTGCCGCTTGGGCCCGTCGACCAGGCATCCGGCGACCAGCACGGCCCACTTGTCGGCGATGAGGGCGAGGGCGGCCCGGGAAGGGCAGCGGGCGCTGTAGACGTCCGCCGCCGATCGCTGGTCGGCCTGTCCCGGTATGTGAGACATGCGCCGAGCATACCCTGTACCACGTGGGTTGCTGAACTTCCCTTGAGCACTTATGGTGCCCTTGGGAACGCAATAGCCCCTAAATCGCCGCGAAGCCCAGAAGGTACGCGGCGGTGGATCGGAGGGAGGGGCTAGTGGTGGTCATCAAGGTCCAGCATGCTCCAGCCGAGCATCTTGTACAGAACTACCGGATGCGCAGGAGCTTCGCCGCTGCCGGCTCGACACACCATGAGCGACAGCTGGTCCGGTCCGGACCATGACCGTATGAGGGAGTCCAATGCGCCAACCCAAGCCGAGTGAACCAAAGCACCTGACCGCTTCGCAGGCCGCGGCCCTGCTCCAGGTGTCTCCGAAGACCGTGTCCCGCTGGGCCAAGGAGGGCAAGCTGCCCTTCGTCCGCACTCTGGGCGGCCACCGCCGGTACCCGGACAGCGAGATCCGGGCGCTGGTCGACAGCCTGTCCGAGCGGCCGACGGCGGACCGGGACCAGAACCCCGGCTCCCGCACGGCGTAAGCGGCCGGCAGCGACCGCCAGGGGAGGGCCCGGCGGTCGTTCCCGCCTGCACCCTGGGTTTGCAGCCGATTTGTCGTGGAACACCGGGGTATGCGGATCGCGCTCATCGCCCCTCCCTGGTATTCGATCCCCCCGAGCGGCTACGGGGGGATCGAGTGGGTGGTGGCGCTGCTCGCCGACGGGCTGACCGACCGCGGCCACGAGGTCACCCTGTTCGCCGCGCCCGGGTCCCGGACAAAGGCCAGGCTGGTCTCCCCGCTCGACGAGGAGCCGCCCCGCGACGCCATCGGCGACCCCTGGTACGAGGCCAGCCACGTCGTCTCGGTCTACGAGCACGGCGACCAGTTCGACATCCTGCACGACCACACCGGGCCGGTCGGGGTCAGCGTCGGCGCCCTCAGCAACTGCCCGACCATCCACACCCTGCACGGGCCGTTCACCCAGCAGGCCCACATGCTCTACAGCCGGGTCGCCCGCCAGCACTGGTTCGTGGCCATCTCCGAGAGCCAGAAGTCGATGGCCCCCAGGAACCTGCGCTGGGGCGGGGTCGTCTACAACGGCATCCTCATGGACCGCTACCCGTTCCGCGAGGACAAGGACGACTACCTGTTCTTCCTCGGCCGGGCCGACGAGGAGAAGGCGCCGCACCTGGCCATCGAGGCGGCCCGGCGGGCCGGGCGCCGGCTGGTGCTGTGCGTCACCACCAAGAACGAGCGCGAGCGGGCCTACTGGGCGGCCAACGTCGAGCCGATCCTCGGCGACGATGTCGAGGTCCACGGCGAGTGCCCGCACGAGCAGAAGGCCGACCTGCTTGCTCGGGCGGCGGCGCTGCTGTTCCCGATCCAGTGGGCGGAACCGTTCGGCCTGGTGATGACGGAGGCGATGGCCTGCGGCACCCCGGTGGTGGCGTGGCGCAACGGCTCGGTGCCGGAGGTGGTCGCCGACGGCGAGACCGGCTTCATCGTTGAGTCGGTCGAGGAGATGGCCGCGGCCGTCGACCGGGTCGGGGACCTCGACCCGCACCGCCTGCGCTCCTCCGTCGAGGAGCGGTTCTCCGCCGAGGCGATGGTCTCCGGCTACGAAGCCGCCTACAAGCGCGCAATGACCGGGGAACAAACCGGCACCGACTGACCAGCCCCCGGGTCCGGTGGCCGGCGTACCCCCCCTGGTGTCCGGCTCGGCAACCCCCCAGCAGACACCGGGAGCCGGCCAACGCCGGCTCCCGGTGGGTCGTGGGGGAGTCCCGTCAGGTGTTCTTGGCCTTGCGCTCGCTCG
>DATENJ010000258.1:0-5209 GCA_035275125.1 Actinomycetes bacterium
GTGGCGCATGGCTGCCGCGTCCGGCTCCAGGCCGGCGACCAGGCCGGCCATGGCGCCGACGGAGCCGACCAGGACGTCGGCGGCCTCGAAGGCGGCCGCCTTGTCCTCCTGGAGGTCGCGGGCATAGGCAAGGGGCAGGCCCTTGAGGGTGGCCAGGAACCCGGCCAGGCGGCCGATGACCGTGCCGGCCCGGCCCCTGACCAGCTCGGCCACGTCGGGGTTGCGCTTCTGGGGGAGCATGCTCGACCCGGTCGCCCAGGCGTCGGGCAGCCGGACCCAGCCGCGTCCCGCCCATAGGGCGACGTCCTCGGCCAGCCGGGAGGCGTGGGCCATGGCGATGGCCGCCGCGGCCAGCAGCTCGGCCACGGCGTCGCGGTCGGCGGTGGCGTCCATGGCGTTGTCGAAGGCGGCGGCGAACCCGAGCGCGGTGGCGGTGGCCGCCGGGTCGAGCGGGAACGACGACCCGGCGATGGCCCCGGCCCCGAGCGGGCTGACGTCGGCCCGGCGGCCGGCGTCCTGGGAGCGGCCGATGTCGCTGCTCAGGGCGAAGCCGTGGGCGGCGAGCTGGAAGGCCCAGAGCACCGGCTGGGCCGGCTGGAGGTGGGTGAGGCCGGGCACGACGGCCGCCGGCGCCGCCCGGCCGGCCGTGACCAGGGCCTCGACCAGCCCGGCCAGGGCCTCGACGGCGTCGGCGCAGGCCTGCTTGAGCCACAGGTGCAGGTCGGTGGCGACCTGGTCGTTGCGGCTGCGGCCGGTGTGGAGCTTGCCCCCGGCCGGGCCGACCAGCTCGGTCAGGCGGCGCTCGACCGCGCTGTGGACGTCCTCGTCGCCGTCGGCGAAGGCGAAGGTCCCGGCCTCCAGCTCGCCCGCGACCTGGGCCAGGCCGTCGAGCAAGAGCTTGCCCTCCCCGACCTCCAGCACCCCGGCCCCGACCAGGCCGCGCACATGGGCCCGGCTGCCGGCGACGTCCTGGCGCCACAGCCGCCGGTCGACGGCCAGCGACGAGGTGTAGGCCCACATCCCCGGGTCGGGCGCCCCCGAGAACCCGCCGGCCCAGAGCGGCCTGCCCGGACCCCCGTCACCCATCCCCGTGGACCCGGGCCCAGGTGCGGGCGGGCAGGCCCCACAGGGACACGAACCCGCGCCCGGCGTCGTGGTCGAAGGCGTCGCCGGCCGCGTAGGTGGCCAGGTCGGGCCGGTACAGGGCCCGCTCGGCCCGCCGGCCGGTCGGCTGGCAGCGCCCGGGCGACAGCTCGAGGCGGACCTCGCCGGTGACGGCCGCCTGGGTCTCGGCCACGAACGCGTCGAGGGCCGCCTTGAGGGGCGAGAACCAGAGGCCGTCGTAGACCAGCTCGGCGTAGCGGATGTCGAGGCGGGCCTTCTCGTGGAGCACGTCCCGGTCGAGGGTCAGGTCCTCAAGGTCCCGGTGGGCGGCGATCGCCGCCAGCGCGCCCGGCACCTCGTAGACCTCGCGGCTCTTGATCCCGACCCGCCGGTTCTCCATCATGTCGACCCGCCCGAACCCGACCTGGCCCCCGGCCTTGTTGAGGGCGGCCACCACCCCGGCCACGCCGAGCTCGTCCCCGTCGACGGTGGTGGGCACCCCGGCCTCGAACCCGACCACGAGCTCGCTGGTCCCGCTGGCCGTGGCCGGCGAGACAGTCCACTCGAAGGCGTCGGCCGGCGGGGCCAGCCACGGGTCCTCCAGCACCCCGGCCTCGATCGTGCGGCCCCACAGGTTCTGGTCGACCGACCACGGCTTGGCCTCGGTGATCCCGCCCAGGTCGAGGCCGTGCTTGTCGGCGTACGAGATGGCCTCGGGCCGGCTCATGGCCGAGTCTCTCACCGGGGCCAGGATCTCCAGCTCCGGGGCCAGGGCGCCGCAGCTGACCTCGAACCGCACCTGGTCGTTGCCCTTGCCGGTGCAGCCGTGGGCGACCGCGCCCGCCCCCCGGCGCCGGGCCTCCTCGACCAGGAGCTGGGCGATCAGCGGCCGGGACAGGGCCGACACCAGCGGGTAGCGGCCCTCGTAGAGGGTGTTGGCCCGGACCGCCGGGACCACGAACTCGGCCGCGAACCGCTCCCGGGCGTCAACCACCACGGCGTCGGCCGCGCCGGCGGCCAGGGCCCGCTGGGCCAGGGCGGGCAGGTCCTCGCCCTGGCCGACGTCGGCCAGCAGGGCGACCACCGGGCGGCCCTGCTCGTGGACCAGCCGGTGCACGGTCACGGTCGTGTCGAGCCCGCCCGAGTAGGCGAGCACGACGAGGTCGGCGGGAGATCGGGTCATGCGGTGGCTCCTCGGTAGGGTTCGGCGATGGCTCTGGGCTCGACCGGGGTCACGGCCATGGCGGCCAGCTGGCGGGCCATGACCCGGCCGGGGGTGCGCTCGGTGCAGACGACCAGCACGGTGTCGTCGCCCGCGACCGTGCCCGCGACCCCGGCGATGCCGGCCCGGTCAAGGGTGGAGGCGAGCGCGGCGGCGTGGCCTGGCGGGGTGCGGAGCACGACCAGGTTGCCGCTGGGCACGATGGCCAGCAGTGACCCGCCGAGCATGCGGCGGATCTCGTCGTGACCGGCGCCGTGGCCTCCTCCCGGCTCGGGCAGGGCGTAGACGAGCCGGCCGTCCGGGCCCCGGACCTTGACCGCTCCCAGGTCGTCGAGGTCGCGGGAGATGGTGGCCTGGGTGGCGTCGAAGCCCTGGCTCCGCAGGTGCTCGAGGACCAGCGCCTGGCTGGACACCTGTCTGGTCCGCAGGAGGGCGGCGAGGGCCTGCTGGCGGGCCGCCTTCAGCGACACAGCCCGGCCTCCTCCAGGGCCGCGCCGAGCCGGGCAAGGCCCTCGTCGATCTCGTCCTCGGTGACGACCAGCGGCGGGGCCAGGCGCAGGGCGGTGTCGGTGACCGGGTTGACGACCAGGCCCCGGCCGAGGGCGGCCAGCGCGGCCTGCCGGGCATCGGCGGGGGCCTCGGGGCCGAAGTCGAGCGCGAACCACAGGCCGGCCCCCCGGACCTCGGCCCCGGGCAGCCCCTCGTCGGCGTCGCCGGCGCTCGGCGGGGCCCAGGTGGACCGGCCGGTGAGGCGGCCCCTGAGCTCGGCCAGCCCGTCGGCCAGCCGGGTCGAGACCTTGTCGACGTGGCCGCCGAGCAGCGGCTCGATCACGTCCAGGGTGGCAAGGGCGGCCGTGCAGGCCACCGGGTTGCCGCCGAAGGTGGTGCCGTGGTCGCCGCGGTGCATGGCGTCGGCGACCTCGGTCCTGGCGATGGTGGCCCCGATCGGGTAGCCGGAGCCGAGCGCCTTGGCCATGGTGATCACGTCGGGCCGGATCTCGTCGTGCTGGTGGGCGAAGAAGCGGCCGGTGCGGCCCATCCCCGACTGGATCTCGTCCACCATCAGCAGGACCCCGGCCCGCGAGGTGACCTCCCTGACCGCTCGCAGGTAGCCGGGGGGCGGGACCCGGATCCCGGCCTCGCCCTGGATCGGCTCCACCAGCACCGCGGCCGTGTCCGGGCCGATGGCCGCGGCCAGGGCGTCGACGTCCCCGAAGGGCACGTGGGAGAAGCCGGGGGGCAGTGGCTGGAAGGGGGTGTGCATCGCCGGCTTGCCGGTGGCGGCCAGGGTGGCCAGCGTGCGGCCGTGGAAGCCGCCGAGGGTGGCCACGATCCCGGTGGCCTGCTCGCCCCGGTTGGCCCGGCCCCAGCGCCTTGCCACCTTGATGGCGGCCTCGTTGGCCTCGGCGCCCGAGTTGGACAGGAACACCTTGGCGTCGCCGCCGGCGAGGCCGACGAGGCGCTCGGCCAGCTCGACCTGGGGGCCGGTGAAGTAGAGGTTGGAGGTGTGGCCGAGGGTGCCGAGCTGGGCGCTGACCGCCTCGACGACCCGCGGGTGGGCGTGGCCGGCCGCGACCACCGCGATCCCGCCGAGGAAGTCCAGGTACTCGCGGCCGCGGGCGTCCCACAGCCGCACCCCCTGGCCGCGGACGAACTCGACCTGGGGCCGCACGTAGGTCGGCCACAGCACCGCCGCCTCGCGCTCGGGCAGGCTGCTCATCAGGGTCCCTCCTCTGCCGCCACCATGGTCCCGACCCCGGAGTCGGTGAACAGCTCCAGCAGCAGGGCGTGCTCGCGCCGGCCGTCCAGGATGTGGGCCCGGCGGACGCCGCCCCGCAGGGCGGTCACGATCCCGGTCAGCTTGGGCACCATCCCGGCCGCGACCCGGCCCTCGGCCAGGATCGCCTCCACGTCGGCGACCGTCAGCTGCTGGAGCAGCGAGCCAGGGTCGGCCAGGTCGGCGTACAGGCCCTCGACGTCGGTCAGGTAGACCAGCTTCTCGGCCCCGAGGGCGGCGGCCAGGGAGCCGGCGGCGGCGTCGGCGTTGACGTTGTAGGGCAGGCCCTCGGGGCCGGCGGCCACGGTGGCCACCACCGGGACCAGGCCCTTGTCGGTCAGGGCGCGCAGGGCCGTCGGGTCGACCGCGGCGACGTCGCCGACGTAGCCGAGGTCGCGGCCCCCCGGGTCGACCCGGGGCCTGGCCACCAGCAGCAGGCCGTCCTCGCCCGACAGCCCGACGGCCAGCCGCCCGTGGGTGTTGATGCGGCCCACCAGGGTCTTGTTGACCCGCCCGACCAGCACCATCCGGGCCAGGTCCATGGTCTCGGCGTCGGTCACCCGGTGGCCGTCGACGAACACCGGCTCCTTGCCGAACCGGGTCATCAGCTGGCTGACCTCGGGGCCGCCGCCGTGGACGACGATCACGTCGACGCCCACGTACCGCAGCAGGACGACGTCGTCGACGAAGGCGTCGAACCCGGCCGTGCCCATGGCCGCCCCGCCGTACTTCACCACCACCGTGCAGCCCGACAGCCGCTTGATCCAGGGCAGGGCCTCGTGGACCGCCGCCGCCTTGGCCTGCAGGTCGTCGAGCGAGGTGGGGAGGGTCACGTGGTGTACTCCGAGTTGAGGCGGACGTACTCGGGGGTCAGGTCGCTGGCCCGGACCTCGGCCCAGGGGCCGTTCCCGCCCAGGTGGAGACGGAGCTCGATCTCCCTTGCGGCCATGGCCGCGCTGGCGTCGGCCCCGGTGGGCCGGCCCTGGCTGACCAGCAGGACCCGCTCGGGCGGCCCGGCCGGCGGGTCGATCCCGGCCAGGCCCGGCCCGCCGGCGACCTCGAGCCGGACAAGGCCCGGGTCGAACCCGACCCCGGCGGTCCCGGCC
>DATENJ010000259.1:0-7263 GCA_035275125.1 Actinomycetes bacterium
CGCCGCGAGCCGGCCCTTGTCGGCGAGCTTGCCGGCCGCGCGGCCGAGTGGTGCGAGCGCAACCATCTCCCCGAACGCGCCATCGAGTACGCCATGGTGGCTGGGGACCGCGACCGCGCCGAACGGCTGGTCGTGGACCTCGCCCTGCCGATGTACCAGGCGGGCCGGACGGCGACCCTTCGGCGATGGTTCGAGTGGTTCGAGACCAGCGGACAGCGCGGCCGGGACCTTGGCCTGCTCGAGCGATAGTCCCTCAGAAGCGGCGGCGGCGGACGACACGGCGCGAGGTGCGCCGTGCGGTGCGGCGCCCGGTGCGGCGGGCGACCCTTCGGGACGGTCCGAGCATCTGGTTCCTCCTTGGATGTGGACTCAGGGTCAGATGGCGTCGCCCTCGGCCGACGCCAGGGCCGCGGCCTCCTCGGCCTCGACCAGCCCGATGGCGACCAGGTCGAGCGGGCTGATGAACTCCGACGCCAGCCGCATCCCGCCGGCCCGCGCGATCGCGTCCCGCAGCGGGATCGCCCAGCGGTGCTCCAGCAGCACCAGCAGGCCGGCGGTGTCGGGCGGGATTTCCTCGAGCACGTCCCAGGCCTCGTCCTCGCTGAGCACCCCGCCGCGTTCGGCGACGGCTTCGGCGCCGCGTTCGGCGCCGAGCTCGAAGCCTTCCTCGCCGGCCGCGCCCAGCCCGATCAGCCCGCCGACCAGGGCGCCGAACGCCTCCTGCTCGTCGTCGCTGAGCTGGCTCTCGTGCAGGGTGGCGACGTTGCCGTCGGCGTCTTTGGCCACGGCCAGGGCGTCGATCACCCGTACCAGGTCGTTGTCGCGGAGCCGGTCCAGCTCCTCACGGATCTCGCCCTGGAAGTCGGGCTGCTTGAACCCCAGCACCAGCAGCTGCACAGGTCCGATGGCCATCGCGCCTCCTCAGGCTGTCCGGTCCCGCAGCTCGCCCCCGTGGGCGGCGATGGCCCAGATCACGAAGATGTCGATCGTGATGACGGTCAGCGACCAGAACGGGTAGTAGGGAATGAACAGGAAGTTGGAGATGGCGCTGAGCACGGCCACGGTGATCCCGACAACCCGGGCCCAGGTGCGGCCGGACAGCAGCCCCCAGCCGGCGAACGCCACAATCAGCCCGATCACCAGGTGGATCCAGCCCCAGGTGGTGGCGTCGGCCTTGAACAGGTAGTTGCGGGTGGCGACGTAGAACTCGTTCTGGAAGATGCCCACCAGCCCGGTGATGGCCTGGAACACGCCGGCCAGGATCATCATGATGCCGGCGAACAGGATGAAGCCGACCGCCCAGCCGGTGGGTTCCGCTTCCGCTCGGGCCGCCGATCGGTATTGCGGTGACGCCTCCTCGGTCATGTCTGGACCCCTTCCCTCTGCTTGCTTTCCCGGCACCGCCGTGTCCGTCGGCGGTCCCGGCCGATGGCGGCAGCGTCGCACCGGGCCCCTTGGCCGTCATCACCCAATGGGGATGAAGTGGGCTCGGTCAGCGGCGTCGCGGCTCGTCCCCCCGGTTGAGCAGAGCATGCACAGGGACTAGCCTCTTCCAGGTGACGGCGAGTGCCGGGGGGCATGCCGGGGGGGCGGAGCGCGGTCGGCGCTCTCGGTTCAGGCCGTCCCTTGAGCTGGTCGAGGCCAAGCTCCACCCACCCTGGACCCGTCCGGGGATCGTGCCAAGGACCGAGCTGGTCGACCGGCTGGTTGCCGCCCGCCCGCGGCTGCTCTCTGTGGTCGCCCCGCCCGGGTACGGCAAGACCACCCTGCTGGCCCAGTGGGCCCAGCGCAACCAGCGGCGGGTGGCGTGGATCTCGGTGGATCACCACGACAACGACCCGGCGGTGCTGCTGACCTACCTGGCGGCGGCGCTGGACCGGATCGAGCCGATCGACCCGGACGTGCTCCAGCCCCTGTCCCTGCCGGGCGTGGTGGCCACGACGGTCGTGCGCCGGCTGGCCGCCGAGGTCGCGTCCATGACCGAGCCGGTCTGGCTGGTCCTTGACCACCTCGAGCTGCTGAGCAACCAGGAGTGCCTTGACACGGTGGCCGAGCTCGCCGTCGGGCTGCCCGAGGGGTCGTGCCTGGCGCTCGCCTCCCGGAGCCGGCCACGCCTGCCGATGCGGTCGCGAGACAGCCAGGCGCTGGAGGTGGGCGTCGCTGAGCTGGCCATGGGCGCGCGCGAGGCCCGGCTGCTGCTGGAGGGGGCCGAGGTGGGGCTCCCGGACGCCGACGTCGACGAGCTCGTCGGGCGGACCGAGGGCTGGCCGGTCGGCCTGTACCTGGCCGCGCTGGCCCTGCGGGCCGGGGGGCCACATCCTTCGGCCGGGTCGGCGTTCACCGGCCAGGACCGGTTCCTGGCCGACTACCTCCGCTCGGAGCTGCTGGATCGTCTGTCACCGGAGCTGGTGCGGTTCCTGACCCGGACGGCGGTGCTCGACCAGATGTCCGGGCCGTTGTGCGACGCCGTGCTCGCCGGCGGCGGGTCGGGCCGTCTCCTGGCCTCGCTGGAGGGCTCCAATCTCCTGCTGGTGGCGCTGGACCGGCGCCAGGAGTGGTACCGCTACCACCAGTTGTTCCGTGAGCTGCTCCTGGCCGAGCTGGACCGGCGCGAGCCCGGGCTGGCCCCACAGCTCCACGACCGGGCGGCCGCCTGGTGTGAGGCCAACGGCCTCCCGGACACGGCGATCGACCATGCCCAGGCCGCCGGAGACCCCGACCGGGTCGCCCGGCTCGTCTGGGAGCTGGCCCAGCCCGCCTACGCCGCCGGGCGCTTCAGCACTGTCCGCAACTGGCTGGCCTGGTTCGAGGACCAGGGGATGGTCCAGCGCTACCCGCCGGTCGCGGTGCAGGGGGCGTGGCTGCACGCCCTGGCCGGCCGGCCTGCCGACGCCGAGCGCTGGGCCGATGTGGCCGAGCGGAGCTCGTTCGCCGGCACCCTGCCCGACGGCAGCACGACCGAGAGCTGGGTGGCGCTGTTGCGGGCGCTGTTGTGCCGCGACGGCGTCGAGCGGATGCTCGTTGACGCGCAGACCGCCGTGGCCGGGCTGGACCCGGGAAGCCCGTGGCGGGCGACGGCGATCCTGCTGGAGGGGATCGGCTACCTCCTCGACGGCCAGGCCGACCGGGCCGACCCGATCCTGGCCCACGCGGCCGAGGTGGCTACCGAGGCCAGGGCGATGCCGGCCGCGTCGGCCGCCCTGGCCCAGCGTTCCATCGTGGCCATGGACCGTGACGAGTGGGACAAGGCCGGGACCCTGGCCGAGCGGGCGCTCTGGGCCCTGCGGGCCGGCCGCCTCGACAACTACGTGCTGAGCCCGCTGATCTACGCGGTGGCGGCTCGGACAGCCATCCACCGGGGCGACGTCGCCCTGGCCCGGGAGCAGCTCGACCAGGCCGCAAAGCTCCGGCCCCTGCTGACCTACTCGATGCCCCACCGCTCAGTGCAGACCCTGCTCGAGCTGGGTCGCGCGCATCTGGGCCTGGACGACGGCGCCGCTGTCCGCACGGTCCTGTCGCAGGCCCGCGACATCCTCCAGCGCCGGCCCGACCTCGGGATCCTGCCCAGGCAGGCCGAGGAGCTCTGGTCGAGGGCCGACACCATCCACCAGAAGCCCACTGGGCTGCCCTCGCTCACCACCGCCGAGCTCCGCCTGCTTCCCCTCCTGCCCACCCACCTGACCTTCGCGGAGATCGGCCAGCAGCTGTACGTCTCGCGGCACACGGTCAAGACCCAGGCCATCTCCGTCTACCGCAAGCTCGGCGTCTCCTCGCGCAGCCAGGCCGTCCAGCGCCTCGAGGAGCTCGGCCTCAGCACCTAGGCCAGCTCTGGGGTGTCGTCGAGGAGGGCCGGACGCTCGAGGGTGTCGGCATACAGTCGCAGGATGTCCCGGACCGAGGCGAGCAGCGGTGCCGGGTCGACACCGAGCCCGGCGAGCTGATCCGCCAGCGGCACCACCTCGGTGCCGAGGAACCCGAGCAGCAGCAGGCTCAACCGGTGCCCGATCCCGCCGTCGGCACCCGGCTTCCGCTCCAGGAAGGCGAGAACCTCGGCGTCCAAGGCCGCCATGTCCAACGGTGGAGCCCCAACCCCGTCCCTGATCCCGCCCGCCACCTTGGCCGGCTCGGCCGGGGCGCTGGAATCCAGGGCGGCCTGGAGCTGCTCGGCCAGCCGGCTCTTGACGGTTGCCCGCGCGGCCGCCCCGAGCAGGGTCGCCACCACCCCGGCATAGGCCTGCAGCGCGCTGACCTCGGTCTCGTCCCACCCTCCAGGGGAGGCCGCGTACACGTCAAGGGTGCCAATCGGGCTGCCCCCGATGCGCAGCGGGACGCTGAGCCCCGACCGGATCCGCGCCTCGGCGAAGGCGTGCGCGACCTCGCCCCAGCGCGGCTCAAGGGTCGCGTCACGTATCACCACCGGCCGCCCGGAGGCGAACGCCTCGGCGCAGGGACCGGCGGTGCAATGCTCCTGGCTGTCCTCGAGGGTCCGGGCGCGCTGGTCGGAGGCGCCGGCCGAGCGCAGTGTGCCGTCGTTGTCGGCGAGCGTGATCCCGGCGGCGTCGACCATGAACAGCTGCTTGGCGGTGAACACGGCCTGATCCAGTGTGCCCGTCAGATCCCGCTCGGGCTCCAGGTCGGTGAGCGCGGCGATGCTCCTGGCCAGCAGGGCTGAATCGATGGGCATGGTCTGGGTTTCCTTCCGTCGCCGAACAGACGTACCCGGTCAACGGACCTTGCAAGCCCGGGACGCCCCTCGGTCAGGCCCAGGAGCCCACTACGTGGCTAGACTGACGGGCCGTCCCGCCATGCTCTGGCCCCGGCGGTGGTCGCCGCCCGAGCCTGCTGCCACGTGCGCTTGGCCATGGCGCTTGGCGGCGTATCGAGCTGTTGCACCCACCGCCGGCTCGCCGAGACGAGCGCGGAGCTGACGAGCAGGGCACCGGCGCACCCCAGCAGGCCGCCGACGCCGGCGAGCACGCCGCCGGCCACCAGGACCCGGTTGCGCCTGACCCCATCTTCCTGTGCGCTCATCTGCCATCCCTCCTTGATCCGCCACCCGATGGCATCAACCCTGGCACCCGGCCGGCGGCGAGGCATCATCCAAACGGGGTGATGTGTGCGCACGGGGCCGCTACCCGGGTAGGACGTTGATGGCCCGGGCGATGACCAGGATCGCGATCACCAGCGACAGCGCCGCCTGGATCATCATGGTCAGCTTGGCCCACCGCCTCACCGGGAGGGTGTCGGTGGGGCTGAACGCGGTGGCGTTGGTGAACGACAGGTACAGATAGTCCGGGTACGCCGGCCGCCACCCCGCCGGCGCCAGCTCAGGGGTGGCGTTCTCAGGAAAGGCGAAGCTCGGCGGGACCGGGAGGTCGGCCGCCCGCACGGCCGGACCGCCGCGGTCGAACTGCCAGTACCACAGGCTGAACACGATCACATTCTCGACCCAGACAGCCGCGCCCCGGCCGAGCAGCACCGTCGCGGTGACGCCCTCGAGGGAGACGAGGATGTCGTAGGCCAGGATGGTGACGGCCACGACCGTCCCCGTGGTCATGACGACCAGCAGCGTGACCATCAGGCGGTGCAGGCTCACCGAGCGGCGGTCGATCCGGCCACGGTCCTGGAGGATCAGGATCCCGAGCAGGCCCAGCTGCAGCACCGGGCCGATCCACCACCAGGGCACGCGCCCGCGGTGGGGCACACCGACGTACAGGACCGTCGCGGCCACCACCGCGGTGGCCATGGGCCACCGCGGCTCGGCCGCCGTCCCCATCCTGACCGACTCGGCCATCGGCGTCAGCCTGGGATCCCAGGCTGACGCAGGAGCAGCACGGTGGCGAGGATGAGCAGCAGCGAGCCGAAGGAGAGGAGGGCGTAGCGGATGGTGGGCAGCTTGAAGGTGCTGCCGATGCCGACCAGGAACAGCACCGCGGCCAGGAACACGGTGATCCGGATGTAGTCGTCGCCGACCACCCCGGAGTGGCTGCCAGCGGCCGACGCCGCCTCGGCCTCACGGTCCAGCGCCTCGGCCTTGGCCTGGTCGGCCAGCTTGTACTCGGGCATGTAGGTGGGTCCGGGCGGGGCCTGGGGGTTGCGGAAGGGATCGGTCGCCATCCAGGCGTCGAAGGCCACCTTGAACTCCGGCCGGAAGCGCCGCTCGGCGACGGCCTGCTTCCGCTGGTCGTCCAGGGTGAACGCGGTGAACCAGACGGTGAAGGTCGAGGAGTCGAAGTTGCGGGTCGACAGGGCGCTGAGGTCGGCCCGGGTGGCCAGGTTGCGCAGGGTGGCGGCCTCGGCGAGCTCGATGCGCGACTCGGTGCCCCACTTGGCCGCGGCAAACCCTGACCAGGCGGCCGCGATCGTGACCAGCGACAGCAGCAGCGCCTCGCCGATCTGCACGGTGCGCGAGTGACGGTTCCCACGGTCGGGCTCGTGGGGCTCCTTGCTGTGCTCGTGCAGCTCCCGGCCAACCTCGATCGGCGACAGTCCCTCAGGCATCCCGGGGCTCCAACGTCATCTGGCGGTGATCCGACTGGATCGTCGCCGCCGAGCGCCCAGCCCGTCATCATGCCGAATGGATGAAGTGGTGACAGGCGCCGGGTCATTGACCGGTGGCGGGCGTGCTGTAGGTGACCGGGGTGCCGTCCCAGTAGCTGGTCTGCTTGCGGGCACCGGCCCAGCTGAAGCTGAAGTGGATGTGGTCGGTGTGGGGGTTGGCCCCGACGTAGGAGCGCCAGCCCTCATCGGCCCGGTAGGAGGCCCAGATGCGGCGGTTGTAGATGATGTACATCACGCCAAGGCGCCGGACCATGGCCCAGCGCCGGCCCGTGGGCTCGGCCCGGAACAGCCATCTGAGGACCTCGCCGGCGGCCGCCCGGTCGCCAGGGTCGGTGGCGGCCACGCCCCAGTCCCAGGCCCGGCCCTCCTTGTGCTCGCTGGTGCCGCCGACCGAGCAGTCCCGGGAGACGCCATAGCTGGGCGTTTGCGGGAACGCGGCCAGGACGATCCGTCGGAAGCCGTCCACCCCGGGCTTGGCCGACGGGCTGCAGGTGGTCTGGGGCTGGTAGGGGGCGAGGTCGTCCAGCGGCCCTGACCCCGAGGGCGGCAGCGCCGCCGCGGCCAGGGCGGCGCGACCCGGCTGGGTGGCCGCCGGGGCGGGAGCCGGCTCGTCCAGCGACGGCACGTCGATGACGCGCCAGCCCCCGGTGCTCCATCGGGCCGCGAACCCCATGTAGGCATAGCTCGCGCCACGGCAGGTCA
>DATENJ010000260.1:0-17367 GCA_035275125.1 Actinomycetes bacterium
CGGCGGGCCGGCTGGAACAGCGCCGCCACGGCCAGGGTGGCCCCGGCGACGGCCAGGCTCGAGTCCCGCCCGGCCAGCTGGCCGAGGACCAGGGCGACGGCGGCGTAGCCGGCGCCCAGCAGCAGGGTGAGCAGCCCGTAGACCAGCGTCCGGTTGATCAGCCGGTCAATGTCGTACAGCCGGTACCGCAGCACCGCCACGCCGATGGCCGCCGGGACGACCACAAGGCCAAGGCCGCTGACGACGGTGTCGACCAGCGCCGGGACGCTGCGGATGCTCCCGCGCGTGTACAGGAAGGCGAGAAGGTAGTAGCCAGCGAGCAGGACGGCCGCGTAGGCCAGCCATTTGAGCTGTTGACGCTGCACGCCGCTGGCGCGCCGTAGCCGCATGACCATCGAGACGACGGCGACGCCGAACAGGGCGGTGGCGACCGCCTGGGTGATCGCGTTGACCGGCCGCAGGACCTCCCCGGCGGCCTCCCACCCGAGCGGGTTCGGGATCGGCCCGAGCTCGAAGAAGCCTCCGGGCTGCGGTCCCGGCAACAGGGCCAGGCCGGCGATGCCGGGCAGGGCCAGGAGGCCGTAGCACCAGGCCACCCAGCGCCAGCGCGGGCTCGGCAGGTGACCGTCCGGGAAGAGCAGGATCAGCCAGAACCACAGGCTCAGGCCGAGCACCGTCGTCCAGGGGGCGAGCCACGCCGCCGCCCGGCCGCCGGGCAGCCGCGGCCAGCCGGCCAGCAAGGTCGCGAGGGCGTACTGGACGGCGAAGAAGCCGAGCAGGATCAGCAACCCGGCGGCACACAACAGCCAGCCAATGCGGTTGTGTGGCCTCCGGCTGACGATCACCGCGCCAACCACCGTCCAGGCGAGAAAGGCCGTGTAGGTCACCACGTCGACAACGTCGAAGACCGGGACACCGGCCAGGGGCCCATGGGCGCGGCCGAGGCCCACACTCGCCGCCCACAGGCCGATCGACAGTGCCAGCACCGTCCAGGCGGGCCAGGACCGCACCGTTCCCGCCCGGCCCGTGGCGGGACGCATCCGAGCCAGAGACATCTGGGTGCTCCTCGGCGGCGACGGTCCATCTCCGGCCGGCACCACAACGGGTCCGGCGTCGGTAGGGTCGCCCCTACCCGTCCCGGGAACGTTACGGCCTTCGTTACGATACGACCAGGATCGCCCCCCGTCCGATCCATCCGGTATTGACCGCGACGCCCGAAGTGAGCACGCTTTGCTTGCGGCAATCGCGAATGCCGGGGGGATAGCTTGCGTCGCATCGTCCGGGTCGGGGCTCTCACGGTGGTCGTACTGCTGGTTGTGGCCGCTGTGGCGACGGTGATCGCCGAGCCGACGCTCGACCGGACGATCTGGAGGTTCGTCCGGGACTACCGGTGGTGGCTGGCCCTTGCGGTGGTGGCGGCGGTCGCCGTGTTCCTGCTGCGCTGGCTGCTCGGCGCGTTCCTGGGCCACCAGCGGTGCTCCCCCTGGCGGGCACACGTCCGAGCCTCCGCCGACGCCCTCAAGCATCAGCTCAACACGCTCCCCGCCGAGCGCACCCGGGCCAGGCGCGAACGCCGGGACGCCGTCGGCCAGGCCGTCCAGGACCATCTGCGGGCCGCCTGCCGGTTCGCCGCCTGGGACGAGGAGGAGAACAGCAACGGCGGGCCGTCGGTCGGCCGGCAGTTCAACGAGTGGTGGACCGGCGCCTCCTGCGAAGGCGCCTACGTGAACCTCCACGAGGCCGAGATCGCCCTCGCCCAGCTGCTCCCCGACGACGAGATCCAGGCCGGCATCCCGGCGGCTCTGGCCCGCCTGCAGACGATGGACGTGACCGACCCGCGGCGCCGGGCAGCCGAGACACAGCTGGCCTTGAGCACGCCGAGAGCTCCGCGCCGGGCCGCGTTCCAGAGCGCCGTCAGGACCGGCCTCGAGCTCATCGACCAGCAGCACGCCCGCCTCCGCGGCTTCCGCAACATCGTCCTGACCACCACCGTGGGGCTGATGCTCCTGGTGGTCGCCATGTGCGTGGTCGGTGCCTGGAAGCCGGACGCGATCCCGCTCTGCTTCGGCCCGGAGCCGACGACCGCCGGCGGGCAGCCATCGGCGCCGGTCGAGGGCCCGGTCGGGGTGGCATGCCCGTCGGAGGAGGCGCCCCCGACCCCTGGGACCGAGCCCCGCCGGCTCCCGGCCCCCGGCGACGTCACCCTGGTGGCGCTCCTCGGCCTGATGGGCGGCGGCCTGTCGGGGGCCCTGGCCATCCGTCACCTCCAGGGCTCCTCAACGCCCTACGACGTCCCGGTGGCGCTCTCCCTGCTCAAGCTCCCCTCTGGTGCCCTCCTGGCCCTGGTCGGCCTGCTGTTCGTCCGCGGCGGGTTCGTCCCCGGCCTGTCCCAGCTCGACAGCCAGCCGCAGATCCTGGCCTACGCGTTCCTGTTCGGCAGCGCCCAGCAGCTCGTCACCCGGCTGATCGACCGGCAGGCCCAGGACATCCTGACCAAGGTCCCCAGCAAGGAACCAACCACCCCCAAGCCGGAGCCACCCCCCGCCGAGCCGCCGCCGCTCACCGGTCGCTCGACCAGGCAGCTCCCGCGGGTCCGCCCCCGCCGCGCGGGCCGCTGACGACGCTGGCCGTGCTCGTTCCGATCGACGATCGCGACCGGGCCGAGTCCGTTTCGCACCTGCCACGACGCTCGCCCGAGGCCAGGCTGAGACCGGCCCCCGCCAGGCTGGAGCCATTGGCCCACAAGGGTCGCGCTGTATCGAGGGGGAGGTCGCCATGCGACCGGTTCGGATCATCATCGCTGTCGTGTTCGCCGCCGCCATCGCCGTCACCGGCTGTGCGGCTCACTCCACCGCCGTCAACCCGCCCGTCACGCCGGTGGCCGACGGGCCCGCACCGGTGCCCGTTCCCGCGCCCAAGCCGGTCCCGGTCCCGGTCCCGGCCCCCAAGCCGGTCCTGGTCGACGGCCACTACGACGCCTACGTCCGTCAGGTCGACAGCGGCCGTGACCGGCTGGTGGTCGACCTGGTCCAGGTGTTCCACGACCAGGCCGCGGTCAACGAGGCGATCGCCGACGGCCAGCCGCGCGACACCGCCCAGTACCTGTCGACCTACGTCCGCAACGAGAACCCGCGGCTGCGCACCCTCACGCTGGCGAGCAACGTGCGGGTGGAGCTGCTGGGCGGCGACTGCGAAGCGCCCCTCATCCGCAAGCTCAGCGTGCTGGCGGCCCATGCCCGCTCCGGCGCGAACAGCTACTACTACGTGCTGACCGTCGACCGCGGCGCCGTGCAGCGGATCCAGGAGCTGCGGACCGGCAACGCGTGCTGAGCTAGCCGTCAGGGGCCGTACGCCCCGTCGCGTGGAGCCGGGCGATGCCCGGCTCCACCGTTACGTCTCCCTGCCCGTATTTGCCTGCAACCTCGGTTCTGGCTAGTGTCCGCCGTGCTTGCTCGCCTGTCCCCGCTCGCCGATCCTCGCCTCGCGGTGCTCCGGTACCCAGCGCTCTGCAGCCTTGGAGGTCCGATGCGGTTCTTCCGGTCGCTGATCCCTGCCGTCCTTCTGCTCCTGTGGGCCGTCCCGGCATCCGGGGCCGAGGTGCTCGAGATGGAGTGCCCGGTCTGCGACCACGTCGACGTCGCCGGCCGCGGCCTGGAGCCGAACGCCGCGCTGACCCTGACGATCACCGACGTGAAGAGCGGCCAGACCGTGCTCCCCGAGACCCGGGTGACCGCGGACAGCTCGGGCAGCTTCTCCCGCGAGTTCGACATGGACCTGGCCAGACATCCGTCGCTGCTGGCCAACCTCTACGAGTCGAACGGCGACACCCTGGTGCTGGCCGCGCACGCCAATGCCTCGGCCCCGGCCCACTGCCGGCGGGATGCCTCGCTGCCCTACACCGGCACCCGTGCCGGACTGTCGGCCGGAGTGGCCGGCGGCCTCCTGGCGGTGGGCGTCGGCCTCCTGCTGGTCACCCGCCGCCGGGCCGGCTCCGCGGCCTGACCGGTTCGGGCCCGACCCGGACCAGATCGGGCTGCCGCAGACCAGCGATGCGAAGAATCCTCACCATCACCGTCCTGGCGGTCATGCTGGCGAGCTGCTCGGGCCGCGGCGACAAGCCCGACGACGCCACGAGCCCGCCTCCGACGGCCGCCCAGACGACGGCCAGCGGCGCGATCGACGCCTCCTTCGACGCCGGCGGCCACAAGCTGCACCTGCGCTGTGAGGGCAAGGGAGCCTCGGGGGCGCCGACCGTCGTGTACCTGCATGGCCTGGGCGGAGACGGCTCGGACTTCGGGTCGGTCAGCACCCGGCTCGCCAGCCAGGCCCGGGTCTGCACCTACGACCGCCTCAACGTGGGCCGCAGCGACCGGGCCACCGGCCGCCACACCGGCACCGACAGCGTCGGCGACCTGCACGCCCTGCTGGAAGCGGCCGGCGTCCCCGAGCCGTACCTGATGGTCGGCTTCTCGTTCGGTGGCCTGCTGGCCATCATGTACACCGCCACCTACCCCGACCGGGTCATGGGCATGGTCAGCCTCGACGGCAGCCTGCCCACCGACGACGAGGTCGACCAGATGATCCCCAAGGACGAGCGGGAACAGGTGATGGCCGAGCAGGACAGCAACCAGGAGTCGGTGGACTTCTACCGCACCGTGGACGAGGCCAAGGCGCTGGTCGCCAAGGTGCCGGACGTGCCGGTCACCTACGTGGCCGCCCAACTGGTCGAGCTGCCTCCGAACTGGCCGGTGCAGCGCATGAAGGCGTTCATCCGGGCCAAGCAGATCCAGTTCACCGAGGCCGTCCCCAACGGCCGCCTGGTCGAGGTCCAGTCCTCGCACGACATCGACCTGGAGAAGCCAGAGCTCGTCCTCTTGGAGGTCCAGAGGATCCTCAAGACGGCGTAGCGCCGTTCCCGCGTCGCCACACCACCCCGACAGTGGCTGCGCCCAGGGTGAGGGCGCATCACCCCAAGGGGGGTGAATCGTGTAGGGCGGCCCCGACAGGAATACGATCCGTCGACACTCGAGGCGGCGGCTGACCCGCCCGTGCGGAAGGATTGGTGGATGCGAGCGCTGCAGTACAAGGCGTACGGGGGCCCTGAGGTCCTGGAGTGGGCCGAGGCTCCCGATCCGCATGCGGGCCCGGGGCAGGTCCGGGTCGCGGTGCGGGCGGCCAGCGTCAACCCGATCGACTGGAAGGCCTTCAGCGGCGCGATGTCCGGCGGCGAGCCCTTGGCTGGCACCGGGTACCTCGGCTCCGACGCCGCCGGCGTGGTCGACGAGGTCGGCGAGGGGGTCACCGGCGTCTCGGTCGGGGACGAGGTGTTCGGCCGCGGCCGGAACACCGAGGCCGAGTACGCCGTGCTGGCCGCCTGGGCGGCCAAGCCGCCGTCGATCGACTGGGCGGTGGCCGCCGCGGCCGGGGTGGCCGGCGAGACCAGCGAACGTGGGCTTCGGCTGCTGGAGGTCAAGGCCGGTGACACGCTCTTTGTCGACGGGGGCGCCGGTGGCGTGGGCGCGGCCGCCGTGCAGATGGCCATCGCCAGGGGCGCGAACGTGATCGCCTCCTCCAGCGAGGCCAACCACGACTACCTGCGGGAGATCGGGGCGACCCCGGTGCTGTACGGCGAGGGCCTGGTCGAGCGGGTCCGGGCCGCTGCCGGCGGGCCGGTCGACGCGGTCCTCGACGTCGCGGGCAAGACCCCGGTCGACGACCTGATCAGCTTGGCCCCCACGCCGTCGCAGGTGCTGAGCATCGCCAACTTCACCGCCACACAGGCCGGCGCCCGTGTCAGCGGTGGTGGCGCGGACAGTCGCCCCATGGAGGCCATGGCCCTGGTGGCCGACCTGTTGGCACGGAACAAGCTGGTGATCAAGGTGCAGACCTTCCCGTTCGACCGTGCCGCCGAGGCCTACCGCATCAGCCAGTCCGGCCACGTCCGCGGCAAGCTCGTCCTGATCCCCTGACCGCGGCGGACCCTCGGCCAGACCGTCGTCGGCCGGCCAGGACGGGGGCGTGAGCAGGCCCCGCGTTCTGGCCGTCGACTGGTCCGGGCGAAGCGGCCGCGACCAGCGCCGGTTCCTCTGGCTGGCCGAGGCCGTCGACGGTGAGCTGGTCCGGCTCGAAGGCGGCCGGACCCGCGCCGAGCTCGTCGAGCTGCTGATCGCTGAGGCGGATCGCGACCCCGACCTCGTCGTCGGGATGGATTTCGCGTTCTCCCTCCCGGCCTGGTACCTGCGGGAGCGGCGGCTCACACCCCAGCAGGTGTGGGCCCTGCTTGCCGACGAGGCGCTGACCCCGACCATGCGACAACTTGGCCTCGCCCGTTGGATGAACCGGCCCGAGCTGCCGTTCTGGGTCACGCGCGAGTCCCACGCGAAGCTTGCCCCAGCGCAGCGGCTTCGCCGCACCGAACAGGAGGTGCGAGGGACGGGCGTCCAGCCGAAGTCGGTCTTTCAGCTGGTCGGCGCTGGCCAGGTGGGCCGAGGCTCGCTCTACGGCATGGGGGCGCTGCACCGGCTCGCCGGCGCCGGCTTTCGGGTCTGGCCCTTCGACCCGCCGGCGTTGCCGCTGGTGGTGGAGATCTTCCCCCGTGTCCTCACCGGCCCAGTGCGCAAGAGCAGCCCGATCGAACGGGAGCGGTACCTGGGGGCGGTGCCGATGCGTCCTGAGCATGGCCGACTGGCGGCAGCCAGCGAGGATGCCTTCGACGCCGCCATCTCGGCGCTGGTCATGGCCGCCCGGGTCGAGGAGCTGCGGACGCTCGCCGGCGCACCCGGCTATGCACTCGAAGGCAGGATCTGGCAGCCGCGCGACGCGTGGCGCTAGGTTGCCTTGCTTGTAGGGCCCGCGTTCGCTGTTCACGCTGTCCTGACCAGAGGCGACGCAGAGAGGGGCCGACGATGACCGGAGCTCCCAGGCATGTGTGGCAGGGGGGGCGTTGGGAGGACGCCTACACGCGGTGCCGGTCGGTCGCGCCGGAGGCGTTCGAACCGGATCGGGTCCGCAACCTCTGGAACGGTGAGTGGCAGCTGGCCGGAAACCCGGCCGAGACCACCAGCCCCGTCGACGGCGGCCCCGTCCCGGGACCGCCGATGCTGCAGCTCGACCAGGCCCTCGAGGCCGTGGCCGCGGCCGCGGCCGAGCACCAGAAATGGGTCAAGGTCGACCTGGAGGAGCGGCGCGCCCGCGTCGCGCGGTGCGTGGAGCAGCTCGAGGCCCACCGGGAGCTGCTCGCCCTGCTGCTGGTCTGGGAGATCGGCAAACCCTGGCGCCAGGCGCTCACCTCGGTCGACCGCACCGTCTCGGGGGTGCGCTGGTACCTGGACGAGATCGAACCGATGATGGCCGGCCGCCAGCCTCTGGGCGGCCCGGTGTCCAACATCGCGTCCTGGAACTACCCGCTCAGCGTGCTGGTCCACGCGATGCTGGTCCAGCTCCTGGCCGGCAACGCGGTCATCGCCAAGACCCCGACCGACGGCGGGTTGTGCTCGCTCACCCTGGCCACGGCCTTCATGCGCCGCTGCGAGCTGCCGGTCACCCTGCTCAGCGGCTCGGGATCGCGGCTGTCACCGGCGCTGGTGCTCAACGACGACATCGGCTGCCTGGCGTTCGTGGGCGGCCGCGACGCCGGCGGCCAGATCGCCAGCCAGCTGGTCCAGACCGACAAGCGCCACATGCTCGAGCAGGAAGGCCTGAACGCCTGGGGGATCTGGGAGTTCAGCGACTGGGACACCCTGGCCGGGCACCTGAAGAAGGGCTTCGAGTACGGCAAGCAGCGCTGCACCGCCTACCCACGCTATGTGGTCCAGCGCACACTGTTCGACCAGTTCCTGGCCATGTACCTCCCAGTGGTCCGGTCGCTGGCCTACGGTCACCCGCTCGCGGTGGCTGAACCCGACGACCAGCCGCCCGACCTGGACTTCGGGCCGGTGATCAACGCGGCCAAGGCGACCGAGCTCACCCAGGAGGTCGACCTGGCCATCCAGATGGCCGCCACCCCGCTGTTTCGAGCCTCCCTTGCGGACGGCTGGTTCCTGCCCGGGCAGGACACCTCGGCCTACCTCCCACCGGTGGCCCTGCTCGACCCCCCAGGAGCCAGCGCCCTCGGGCATGCCGAGCCGTTCGGCCCCGTCGACACGGTGGTGCTGGTCGACTCCCAGGCCGAGCTGCTCGCCGAGATGAACGCCTCCAACGGCTGCCTGGTGGCCTCGATCGCCTGCGACGACGAACGCCTGGCCCGCCAACTGGCCGATCACGTCCACGCGTTCAAGGTCGGGATCAACCGGCCCCGCTCTCGCGGCGACAAGGCCGAGCCGTTCGGGGGACGGGGGGCGTCATGGAAGGGCGCCTTCGTCGGCGGCGAGCACCTGGTCCACGCCGTCACCCAGGGTCCCCCCGGTGAGCACCTGTACGGCAACTTCCCCGACTACCAACGCTACCCACCAACCTGACCAAGGCGCAGGTTGTGCTGTTCGGCCAGGGTGGGGACGGTGGTGAAGTCGATGTCGAGCTGGTAGCGGGCGACCACCTCGCCGATGGCCGCCTGGTCCCGCTCGGTCGCGGCCAGCAGCGGCGCCATCTCACGGAAGTAGTTCTCGAAGCCGGCCGGGGAGATCAGCTCCAGCAGCCGCGCCGGCTCGTCGCCGGCGTTCCAGAACGCATGCGCGACCCCGCGGGGCTTGAACAGCAGCTCGCCGGGTCCGGCCTCGAGCACCTCGTCGCCGAGCTGGACCCCGAACCGTCCCTCCAGGACGTAGGAGTACTCGTCCTCGTTGTGGTGGGTGTGGAGGGGAGCGCCCAGCGCCCGCGGCGGGAGGGGGTGCTCGACCAGACTGAACGCGCCGCCGGTGCGCTCGCCGTCGACCATGAACCGGACCCCGAGGGCGAGCAGGTGCACGACCTGGCCCTGGTCCGGACCGAGCAGGTGGGTGACCGCCGCGGGCATCGTCGAACCCCTTTCGATTGACGCTGCGTCCATCGAAGCATGCGGCCTGTCTCCCTTCGGCGTCAAGTTCGACTATCATCGTGTCCAACCAAATGAGCGAGAAGCGGAAGTACGAGCTGAAGAAGCGGGCCGAGCGGCTGGCCGACACCCGCCGCCGGATCACCGAGGCCACCGTCGAGCTGCACCGCACCGTGGGCCCGGCAGCCACCCACATCAACGAGGTCGCCCGCCGCGCCGGCGTGCAGCGCATGACCGTCTACAACCACTTCCCCAACGACACGGCGCTCCTGACCGCCTGCTCGGCCCACTGGCGGGCGCTGCACCCGGCCCCCGACCTGGCCGCCTGGCGCGCGGTCGAGGACCCTGGGGCGCGGCTGCGCCTGGGCCTGGGCCAGCTGTACGGCTGGTACCGCGAGACCGAGCCCATGACGGCCAACGTCCTGCGCGACTCCCAGGTCCTGCCCGCCCTGCGCGCCGTCCTCGAAGGCGGCCTGCTGCGCTACCTGGACCAGGCCCGCCAGGTCCTCACCGAGCCCCTCGGTGCCCGCGGACGTCGCCGCGAACGGGTTGACGCCGCCGCCCGCGCCGCCATCGACCTCCACACCTGGCGCGCCCTCGCCCCCCTCGGCGACGCCGAGGCCGCCGAGCTGGCCGCCAGGCTCATCGAGCTCGCCGCCAGCACCTAGAGGGACGGAGGCCCGCGATGGACGCGACCGACAACACCGGGAAGGCCAGGACGCCCGACCGCCCGTTCGGGCCGGATGGGGCCACCATCCTCGCCACCGAGCACTGGAGCCTGCTCGGGACGCGGTCGCTGATCTGGAACGAGGCGATGAGCCGAACCACGGTCTTCCTGACCGTGCTGTCCGCCTCGATCGTCGCGCTCGCCCTGCTGGCCGACGCGACCGGCTTCGGGCGGCGCACCACCGCGGTCGCCCTGGTCCTGCTGCCGGTGGTGTTCCTGCTCGGCCTGGCCACCTACGGCCGCCTGGTCCAGATCAACAGCGAGGACGTGGCGATCACCCTGGCCATGAACCGGCTCCGGTACGCCTACCTGGTGATGGCCCCGGAGCTCAGGCCCTACTTCTCCACCGGCCACCACGACGACGAGCGGGGGGTCGCGACGACCCACCTGCTGGGCATGGGCAACGCGCTCCAGACATGGCCGCACTTCCTGGTCACCACGCCGACCATCGTGGCGACCGTGGACGCCGCCGTCGCGACCGCCATCGTCGTGCTGGCGGGGCTGGCCGTCGAGGCCCCGACCGGCGCCGTCGTGGCTGCCGGAGTGGTCGCATTCCTGGTCACCTGGGGAGCGCTGTTCTCCCTCCAGCGGCTGAACCTGAGGGTGCTGCGCCACGCCCCGACACGCTTCCCCACCCCACCAGACGAACCCTGAACCAGCCGAGTGCGATGACCAGGGGAATGTCGGCTGTCCACCCACGGCGATAGGGTGGTTGCCGGTCCAGCGAAGGAGGTTACGCGTGCCCACACCGGCCGAGGGGGAGAGCCCGGCGGCGCCGGCGCGGAGGATGGTCCCGCTCTATCCCGGGGCGGCGACCACCACCACGCTGCCGCCACTCCCCGTCGACAGCCGCGAGCAGCTCGTCTACCTGCTCACCCAGGCCGCCGAGCTGGAGCAGGGAATCCTCTGCGAGTACCTGTTCGGGCTGTACACCCTCAAGCGCGATCCCGGCGACGGGCTCGAGGGCGAGGAGCTCGCCCTGGTCACCCGCTGGGGCGACACCCTGGCCGAGATCGCGGTCCAGGAGATGCTGCATCTGACCCTGGCGACCAACATGCTGACCGCGGTCGGCGCCACCCCGCACTTCCACCGGCCCAACTTCCCGATCCGCTGTCAGTGGTACCCGCCGGAGGTTCGGGTGGCGCTGGTGCCCTTCGGCGAGGAGGCGCTGCGTCATTTCCTCTTCCTGGAGCGTCCCGACAATGTCGACATGGCCGACGCCGAGATGTTCTCGGTGGTGTGCGAGTGCCGGCCACTGACCGCGACCCCGGCCACCCTGATGGCCGAACCACAGGACTACAGCACCGTCGGGCACCTGTACCGCAGCATCAGCCACGGCTTCGCCCGCCTGGTCGAGCGCTACGGCGAGGCCGAGGTGTTCATCGGCCCGCCCGAAGCCCAGGCCACCCGCGAGCTGCTCGGCTGGTCGGAGCTGGTCGCGGTCACCGACCTGGCCTCGGCCGAGGCCGCCATCGAGACCATCGTCGAGCAGGGCGAGGGCGCCGACGGCGACTGGCGCGAGGCCCACTTCGGCCGCCTCTCCACCATCCTGGAGGAGTACCTGGCCGCGGCCGAGGCCGACCCGAGCTTCGAGCCGGCCCGGCCGGCCCAGCCCGCCTACGTGCGCCGGCCGCCCGACCAGCCGCTGGCCGTGGTCATCAGCGACCCGCTGACCGCGCAGGTTGCCGACGTGTTCGACGCCGCCCACCAGACGCTGCTCCAGCTACTGTGCCGGCTGTTCCTCCACGAAGGCGAGACCGACCGGGAGGTGCACACCCTGGCCGGGGCCGCCATCGGGCTGATGGCGGCGGTGCTGCGGCCGCTGGGGTCGGTGCTGACCACGCTGCCGCTCGGCCCCGACCACCCTGGGGAGCTGGCCGGCCCGGCGTTCTTCATGGTCAACCCGTCCCAGGTCCTGCTGCCGTGGCGGGAGTCCGCCTGGAAGGTGATGATCCAGCGGCTGGACGAGATCGCCGACGCCTGCGTCCGGCTCGGCTGCGAGCCCGGCCTGGAGCGGCTGGCCGAGCTCGAGAAGCCGGCCCGCGGCCTGGCCGCCCGGCTCCAGGACCACCTGGACGAGCGGGCCGCCGCCGGATAGGGCGCGGGGCGGGCGGATCTCCGTCCCTCCCCGACCGACCTCAACGCCTCCCTAGGCGGTCTCGCCTGGCCGTGGCTCCAGGATCACCGCCGCGGTCTCGGACGACCTGAGCGCGGCATAGGCGTCCAGCTTCGCGTCGACCTCGCGCCACCTGCCCCACAGGCGCGACCGTTCGTCCCCCTCCGCCACGCGGGCCCGCACCGGGCGTGGCCCGTCGACGAGGACGACGCTCGCGTCGGGATGGGCCTGGAGGTTCAGCCACCAGGCCGGCTCGCCGTCGGCCCAGCCGTTCATGGCCATCGCGATGAGGTTCGGCCCATCCTCGAGGTAGGCGATGATCACGCCGCGCTTCCCGCCCGTACGACACCCTGTGGTCGTGAGGTGCAGGGTCCCCCAGCGCCTGCCCTTCGGACGCCAGAGCCCGACCCGGCCACCGGTGACGCGGTACAGACCTCGGTGCACCGACCACGCGAGACGGACGAACCAGCGCGGCGGAAGTCGCGGCCCTCGCTCGGCTCGGCTCGACATGGCGCGTCCTTCCCCACGTGGCGTCCGCTCGACCTTATCGCGCTGACGTGGGGGTCTCTACTTGGGGGCGTAGTCGCCCAGGCCGCGGTCCAGCAGCGCGAAGGCGGCCTCGGCGTGGCGCTGGACGTCGGCGGCCAGGCCGGTCGGGGCCGGGTCGGCCAGGACCCGCTGGCGGGTGTAGGCGACCAGGGCCCGCTGGACCCCGAGCAGGGCGTTGGCGGCCACCTGGGGGTCGGGGTCGTAGGGTTGGGCGTTGGTCTCGGCGGCCAGGAGGGCGGCCAGGGCATCGGCGGTGGCGGCGAGGGTCTGTCGTTCGCGGGCCTGGAGGGTGGGGCTGGCGGCGATCACCCGGTTCAGGGTCCGCAGGCGTTCCAGGGCCTGGGCGTCGCCGGCGTCGGCCTGGGCGAGCAGCCCTCCGGAGGCGAGCAGGAAGCGGCGGAAGGCGGCCAGCACCGGCTCGCCGGCCGGGCGGGTGGCGACGGCTTCCAGGAGGTGAGCCTCGAAGGTCTCCAGCGGGGAGAAGAAGATGGCTTCCTTGGTGGGGAAGTAGTTGAACACGGTGGCCACCGCGACCTCGGCCTCCCGGGCGATTTGGGCGACGGTGACCTGGTCGAAGCCGTGGTCGGCGAACAGCCGCCAGGCGACCTGGGCGATGTGCTGGCGGGTCTGGGTCTTCTTCCGTTCGCGGAGTCCCATGGTGGGGCACCATAGCACGGATCGTAGATGTGCTCTATCTTTGGAGTGAGTACAAAAGCAGAGCAATGAGACAAGGAGCGAGCTGTGAAGATCCGAGTCGCTGCTCAGGCCACCACCGTCGTCCTGTTCGCGTTGGTCATGGGAGTGTTCTGGGGCACCTGGTTCTCCCTCAGCCGCACCATGGACCAGCTGGCACCCGAGACCTTCGTCGCCGTCGGCCACGAGATGATCCAGAACCTGGGCGTGCCCATGGCCATCCTCCTGCCCCTGGCCCTGCTGAGCGCCCTGGTCACCCTGGTCCTGCTGTGGCCGGACCGGACCGCGGCGTTCTGGTGGCTGGTCGCCGGGTTCGTGCTCATGGTCGCCGCGCTGGTCATCACCCTGGCCGTCGAGGTCCCGATCGACAACCGGATCGAGGCCTGGACGGCGACGACCCTGCCCGGCGACTGGCGGTCGATCCAGTCGCGCTGGGAGCTGTGGCACACCGTCCGCACCTTCGCCTCCATCGCCGCCCTGGTCGCGGCCACCATCAGCGCCGTCGTCACCCCGCGGCCGAGCCAGCCGCCGACCACCCAGACCGTCCCGCCCGGCCGAGCCGTCGCCGGCGACCGGTTGGCCTGACAGGGACCGCGATGCCCCTACGCGGCTGGACCTCGCGATGGCCGCGTCGACTGCTGGCCTCGGGCGTCGGCGTCGTGATCGTGCTCACCGGCACGCTCACCGCCCACGCCCACGCCCAGGCTCGGCCGGCCCCGGTGACCGGCTGGGTCAGGCACGTCGCGACCCCACTGGCCACCGTCGACCCTGCCGCCCCGCTCGGCGACCTGACGCCCCTTCGCCGGGCGGTCGGCGACGCGGAGATCGTCGGCCTGGGCGAGTCGACTCACGGGGCGGCGGAGGAGGAGACCCTCAAGCACCGCACCCTGCGCCCGCTCGTCGAGCGGATGGGCTTCTGTTCCGTCGCCTGGGGAGGAGGACTGGACGACAGGGCTCCAGATCGACAAGTACATCCGGACCGGCAAGGGTGACCTGAACGCGCTCATGCGCCGGATGAGCCCGCAGTGGCAGTCGCGGCAGGTGGCGGACGTGCTGGCCTGGCTGCGCGACTACAACGCCGGCCGGACCGACAAGGTGCGGTTCGTCGGCGTCGAGTACTACCTGCTGGGGTCGCTGGCCTACGACGCCGTCGACCGCCACGTCGCCGCGACCGCGCCGGGGCGGCTGGCCGAGTTGCGCCGCCACCTGGGGGTCGTCCGCCCCTCCACCGCGGACATGTTCGAGTACATCCAGTGGTACCTGAGCGTGGCCGACAAGGGACCGTACGTCCGCCACGCCCGCCAGGTCTACAGGCTCGTCCGGGACCTGCCCCACCGGCCTGGGGACCCCGCCCACGCACTGGCGCTGCACCACGCCCGTCAGCTCGTGTCGTTCTACATGCACTACAGCCTGCCCCAACCACCGGCCAGCGACAGCCTGGTGTACCGGGACGCCCACCCGGCCCAGAACCTCCGGTGGTGGCACCGCTACAGCGGCGACAAGGTCGCCTACTGGGGGGCGAGCGCGCACACCGCCAACGCCCCCCAGCTGCGGATCGTCGTGCCGCCCGGGCCAGACTGGCGTTATGCGACCGCCGGGTCGTACCTGCGGCGCTGGTACGGACAGCGGTATGTGTCGATCGGCTTCACCTTCGATCACGGCACCGTCAGCCTCGGGCCCGGGGCGACCGTCCCCCTGCCTCCGCCGGCACCGGGCTGGTTCGAGCGACCGCTCGGCAGGGTCGGCCTCGACCAATTCGCCGTTGACCTCCACACTCCCGCCCCGGCACCGGTCCGCAGGTGGCTGGAGGCCCCCATCAGGACCCGCGGCCTCCCCGATGGCGGCCCCGGCTCCTCGATGGCCGGCGCTCCCTGGCCCAGTGGTTCGACGTACTCGTCCACCGCCAGGAGCTCACCCCAGCCCAGCCGACCTGATCCCCGACACTCGGTCTGGGTGAGAGGTGGCTTGGCCCGCCCGGGTGACCGGGGCTGACCGGCGTGGCCAAGCACCGCTGTGCGCCCCTTGAGGTCAGAGCACAGCGTCGGAGGCAGCGACATAGCGGCCCCGACTCTGGAATGGGCCCGGCTTGGACACCATCTGCGTCGTCCCCTTAGAAGCTCCTGGCACCCGTGACGATGGCGTAGATCCCAAAAGCCGGCGGCCACGAGCACCACGCCCAGAATGACCCAGAAGACCACCCGGAGGATCACTCGATCGCTTCTCAATGCGATGCCGCCTCCTGCCGCCCTCGGCGGATCGCACCTAGGCGCTGCGAGCCTCGAGCCGTCGCGGTCGCTCGGTGAACCTGCCCTGGCAGAGCAGCGTGGGGGATCAGGCCTCGGCTGGCGGCGGAAGGTCCGGATCGACCGCCACGTCATCCGACGTTTCCGTCGCGATCCGTTCATGCCGCGACAGGGAGCGCGGTGCGAGTCCGGCGTCGGCAGCCTCCGCCAGCAAGACCTCCGCACGCTTAGTCGTGATCCGGTCGTTGGCGCGCCAATCCTCGACGATCGCGGTGACATCGATCGCCTCGGAAGCGACCTGCGGCCGCCAGCGCCGCTGCGGGTCGAGGAACACCAGCACATCAATCAGCGCCCGGTCGATGCTTGCTGTCCGGCACAGCTCATCGACTGGCTTGTCCAGGAGCGAGATCACGCGTTTGCGCAGCACCGCCAGCCAACGCGGCGGAGCGTCCTGCTCGATCCGGTCAAGGAACTCCGACAACGACACGCAGACCACGTTGTCGTCGTCGAGCGTAGCGATCAGTCGCTCGCCGATCTCGGTCTGCTCAAGGCGGAACACCTGGAAGCCGCGCCCTCCATGCGAGAACGCCTCGGTCAGCGACTCGAGCCGCGCGTACAGCTCCGCATAGTCGTAGCTCGCCATGCGCCGGCGCAAGATCTCCTGCCACGCGAACGCGCGCGCAACCAGGTAGGCGGTGCTGTCAATGTAGTAGTCGCCCTGGCCCATCGCCTTCACGTAGCGGTGGTTCGCGGCCTGCGTTCGTGCGATCGCATCAAGCCGACCGTGCAGGTCCGACAACGCGAGGATCGCCGGCGCGCGCACGTGGGCCAGCTGGCGCTCGCGCTCCACCCGCTGCGTGCGCCGCCATGTCAGCCAATCCGGCAGCCACCGCTCCCAAAGGAACTTCGTAAACCCGCCGAAGAACGTTCCGATCAGGCCGCCCACCAGCGCCGCCGAGAAGACCTCACCCATCGTCACCCTCCCGAGGAACGCCCATGCGCCGCGGGAGGATGATCGCGCCAGCGCGTGGCCGACGCAACGGCCCGCTCTACGCGCTAACGGACCGTCGCAGCGATCATCCACGGCCGTGTTCAACGAGATCCGACGATACCGAGCCCGGAACCTAAGCCCTCCAGCGCCGATGGACTGCCCGGACGAGCAAACCGTTGGCGCGGCCAGCACGAAGGAACAGTGGCAACGCAGTCTCGGCCGCCACGCCACGGCGATGTGCAGGGTTTGGCGGCCCGCCCAGATGGGAGGTCGATGATGCGCAGGGCAGTGATGTTCCTCAGCGTAGTGGTGCTCGTCGTACTTGCGCTGGCATTGCTAGCGGGTCCCGCCGGTGCCGCTACAGCAATCGAGTACGGCCTTATCGCCGGCTGAGTGGGGACGGTGGCTGGTACCCCGCGGAGCCTCGACGAGACTTGAGAACCGGGACCCGTCGGGAAGGGGAATTCGTTCGCGCGCTGGCCTAGAGTCCGTTCGTCTCAGGTGACGAGGCTGCTATGTGCTGTCAACTCGGCATCGGCCAACAGCGTGTCCAGTGCGACGCACGGGCTTGCCGACCTGCCGTGGGTCTGCGGGAGGTCAGTGCTGCGTGAGTTGCTGTCGCCTGATACGCCAGGCCGCCGCGGCGAGGGTCGCCGTGAGCGCGGCCAGCACCATCCAGTAGCCCAGCATTGGTGTGCTCGGCGCGTCTTCGGCGATGCTCTCGGCGCCGTAGAGCAGACCAGGGACCAGGTAGACGGTGGCCGCGATGGCAGGGCGCGGATCGAGCGCGCCGACCGCCAAGACGAGCACGGCCAGCAGCAGGCCGACTTCCGCACCTGCCTTGACCAAGGACCAAGGTTGCTCCGTCAGCGGAAGCGCCGCCTGGGCGGCCGGCAGCAGCAGCCACCACCACGACCGGGGCCGCAGACGGGCGACCCCAGGCCAGGCGAGCACGGCCAGGACCACGGCGGGCCACAGGTAGCGTCCGACCGCTGACCAGTCGCCGTAGCCGGGCAGCCACCACGGCAGCCCGATATGGGGCAGCAGGGGTCGCGCCACCGCGAGCGCGGCAATGGTGGT
>DATENJ010000261.1:0-2065 GCA_035275125.1 Actinomycetes bacterium
CGGTCGGTGTCGCGGCCGATCTTCTCCACGTCCTGGCCGGTGTGGGTGGCCAGGATCTGGTCGACCAGGGCCCGCTGGCGCAGGATCTCCCGGGCCTGGATGTCGATGTCGACCGACTGGCCCTGGGCGCCGCCGTGCGGCTGGTGGAGCAGGACGGTCGAGTGGGGGAGGGCGTAGCGCTTGCCGGGCGTGCCCGCGGCCAGGATGACCGCCGCCGCCGACGCCGCCCAGCCGAGGCAGGTGGTGGCGACGTCGCAGCGGATGTAGCGCATCGTGTCGTAGATGCCGAGCAGGGCCGTGACCGACCCGCCGGGCGAGTTGATATAGAGCTGGATGTCCTTGTCGGGGTCCTCGCTCTCCAGATGGATCAGCTGGGCCATGATCAGGTTGGCGCTGGTGTCGTCGATCGGGGTCCCGAGGAAGACGATCCGGCCGCTCAGCAGCCTCGAGTAGAGGTCGAACGACCGCTCACCGCGGCTGGTCTGCTCGACGACGACGGGCACGAGATTCGACATGGGGCCTCCAGCGACGTGCGCTCCACCGGGAACGCCGGTCCTTCCACGGCCAACCGTGCCATAGCGGCGGGCCGGTGGGGACGGTTTCCGCTACGGGCCGAGCGCCGGGTCAGGGGCGCGGCGGAGGTTGCTGCTGGCGACGGTGACGGCGGCCTCCAGGGTGGCCCGAAGGCGCTCGTTGCTGCAGCCCTTGGGGAGGTAGGCGACCGCTCCCGCCTCATAGGCCTGGCGCTTGAGGTCGGCGGTCTCGAAGGCGCTGAAGATCACGATGGCGGTCGACGGCACGACCTCGCGCAGCAGCCGGGTCGCGTCGAGGCCGTTGAAGACGGGCATGGACAGGTCCATCAGGATCACGTCGGGGACCAGCTCGGCGGCCAGGGAGGTGGCGTCGGCGCCGTCGGCGACCGCTCCGACGACCTCGAAGCCGGACGCCTCCAGCATCCCGACCAGCGCTTCCCGCAGCATCTGGTGGTCGTCGACCACCAGCACCCTGACCCGTCTCATGGCAGCCCCCCTCGGTTGATCTGCTGAATACTAGTGGATACGCGTGTTTGCCTCCAAACAGAAAAACGAACGAAAGGGTGCGACGGTGCCCGGGTACGGGCGATCGCGTACCCGGGTACGGCGTCGGCTGGGGGACAGCGCGGCCGGGCTCTGGAAGCATTCGGGAGGACCCAGCCCGGCATCGGCGCGGGCTGGAACGACGAGGAGGCTGTGCATGGCCCGACCGGTAGCTCCGAGGAGGGCGGTGGTGGTGCTGGGCGCCATCGCGCTGGCCGGCGCGATGCTCGCCGGGCTGGGCCCGGCCGCCGGAGCCGCGCCACCGGCCTGCCGGGTCAAGAACCCCACCCAGGGCACCTGGTTCGCCACCCAGACCGGGCAGGCCCTGACCCGCGCGATCGCCGCCGCCCACCCCGGCGACCGGCTCAACGTCTTCGGCCGCTGCCGCGGCGGCTTCTCGATCGAGAAGGACCTCAGGATCTTCGGCAACACCAACCGCCAGGCCCCGACCGTCGTCGACGGGGCCGGCGGCGGCGGGGTGCTGTTCGTCAACGAGCGGGTCACCGTGACCCTGACCCGGCTGACCATCACCGGCGGCAACGCCACCGTCCGGGTCGGCGGCGGCATCCAGAACGGCGGCATCCTGACCCTGAACCGCTCGACGGTGACCGGCAACCGGTCGGCCAGCGACGGCGGCGGCATCTACAACTACGGCAACCTGACCCTCAACGACACCCGGGTCAGCGCCAACACCGCCGGCGGCGGGGGCGGCGGCCTGTTCAGCGAGGGCGTGGCCACCCTCAACCGCTCGAGGGTTACCGGCAACACCGCCGCCTTCGGCGGCGGCATCCTGAGCGTGAACACCCTGACCCTCAACCAGACCACCGTCAGCGGCAACGTCCCCGACGACTGCGCCTGCTAGCGGCCGTGACCGGGTTGTGACCTGGCGGTACGGAGCCCGCCCGGTCCCTCGGGCCTGGTTCTGGGCTCCGGCAGGCCCCGCCGGCAAGGCGCCCGTGACCTGCCGCGTCGGGCCGCCCGGGCCATCG
>DATENJ010000262.1:0-3893 GCA_035275125.1 Actinomycetes bacterium
GGCCGGCGGGCCGAGCGGGTCGCCGGCGGCCAGGGCGACCACGCCGACCGGTGCCCACGACACCAGGGCGTCGCCGTCCCGGACGCTCGTCCGGTCGTCGCGGAGGGCGAAGTAGGCGAGCGAGTCGCCTGAGGCGGCCACGGCTTCGGCCAGCCCGGGGTCGCGGGCCGGGCGGACAAGGGCCGGGGCGAGCGCGCGACCTACCACCAGCAGTGCGCCGAGGTAGAAGACGGCCGTCACCGAGGCGGGGAAGGCGCGGCCGAACCTGCCGTCGAACTCGATACCGGAGCCGAGCCCGACCGCCATGCGGCCGGTCTCACGAAGGACCCGGCTCGGCGTCAAGGGCGCCTCCACGTCGTCGGCGTTGGCCAGCAACCCGAGCGCCGAGTAGACGACCGTGGCCACGGCGACCAGCAGCGCCGGGCGGAGCGCCGCCCGACGCTCCAGCGGGCCCTGGCGGGCGGTGAACCGGCCCACCTGGCTGACCAGCAGCCCGGCCAGGAAGGCCTCGACCAGCGCCTCCTCCACGTCAAGGCCCTTGGCGACGTTGAGCACGGCACTGCCGCCCAGCAGCGCCACCGTGGCCAGCCAGGCGAGCCGCTGCCGGCGCCGGAGCCCACCGGCCAGCAGCAGCAGGCCGATCCCGGCGGCCGCGGTGGCCGCGGTGGCTCCCTCCGACACCGCACCGGGGACCAGTTTGTCGAGGGATCGCAGCCGGTCGGCCTCGGCCGGCAGCAAGGCCGACAGCAGGTTGAGCACACCGGCAAGGGCGACCAGGCCAGCCGCCAGCCGCGTGGCCGGCCATGCGCGCCGTCCTCCGGTCCGGACGCGAGCCGGAGTCTCCAGGCCTACCGGCGCGTGCGCACGGCCTGCCCGTGCCAGGGTCGACCCGCGCGCCACCTTGGCGTCCCACCTCCTCGTCGGAGACGGGTCGGTTCTACCGCCAGCTCGATGAGAGCCGGGTGAGATCGCCGAGGCCGGGGGGCACTCTCATGGTCCTCTCACACAAGATCGGCTGTGCTGGTGGACCATGAGAGGGGAGGAGACCGGCATGCGAGTGCTACTGGTCGAGGATGAGATCAAGATGTCCAGGGCCATCCGGCGTGGGCTCGAGCAGGAGGGCTACGCGGTCGACGCCGCGCTCGACGGCCCCGACGGCCTGCACCGGGCCACCGAGTGGGACTACGACGTCATCGTGCTCGACATCCTGCTGCCCGGCCTGGACGGCATCGAGGTCTGCCGGCGGCTCCGCCTCGCCGGGCGCTGGGCGCCCGTGCTCATGCTCACCGCTCGCGACCGGGTGGCCGACCGGATCAGCGGCCTGGACGTCGGCGCCGACGACTACCTGGTCAAGCCGTTCGCGTTCGGGGAGCTGCTGGCCCGCCTGCGCGCCCTCGTCCGCCGCGGCGCCCGCGAGCGGCCGGCCGTCCTCACCGTCGGCGACCTGGTCCTGGACCCGGCCGCCCACGTCGTGCGCCTGTCGGGCCAGCCGGTGCTGCTGTCGGCCCGGGAGTTCGCCCTGCTCGAGTTCCTCATGCGCCGCGCCGGTCAGGTGGTGAGCCGTACCGAGATCCTTGAGCACGTCTGGAACTACAACTATGACGGCCTCTCCAACGTGGTCGACGTCTATGTCGGCTACCTGCGTCGCAAGCTCGAGCAGCCGCCCGGCCTGGTGTGCATCCGCACCGTCCGGGGCGTCGGCTACGGGCTCGAGCCGGCGTAGCGGCGTGGCCGGCTGGCTCACCCGCCTCCCTGTCCGGGCCCGCCTCACGGCCTGGTACGTGGCCCTGCTGGCGGTGATCCTGGCCACGCTTGCCTTCTTCCTGCTACTGCGCCTGCGTGCCGACCTGGTCACCGAGGTCGACAAGGGGCTCGACGCCCAGGCGGCCGGGATCCTGGCCGACACCGACGGCGGCGCCCGCAGGTTGTCCGAAGACAGCCTGGCCGGCCTCTCCCGCGGCGCGACAGTCGCCCAACTGCTGTCGTCCACCGGCGAGGTCCAGGACCGGGCCGGCACCGGGGCACCGTCCCGGTCCCTGCTCACCTCGGCGATGCTGCGGCAGGTGCTGGACGGCCACCCGGTGCGGGCCGAGATGCGCCAGGGACCGGACAGGACGCGCTACCGCGTGCTCGGCCAGCGCCGGAACCCCCAGACAGTGCTGGCGGTCGCCGCCCCGCTGACCGAGGTCGACAAGTCGGTCGAACGGCTGCGCCTGCTGCTCCTCGTGGCCGGCCCGATCGCGTTGGTCCTGGCCGGCGGGGGCGGGTGGCTACTGGCCAGAGAGGCGCTGCGGCCGGTCGACCGGATGGCCGAGCAGGCAGGGGCGATCGGCGCCAACCGGCTGCACGATCGGGTGTCGGTGCCGGACGCCGCCGACGAGCTGGCCCGCCTGGCCGGCACCCTCAACGGCATGCTCGACCGGATCGAGCGCGGCGTGGCCGAGCAGCGCCGGTTCGTCGCCGACGCCTCCCACGAGCTGCGCACGCCGCTGGCCGTGATGCGGGCCGAGCTGGAGGTGGCGCTCCGCGGCGACGACCCGGCCGCCGGGGCTTCCGAGGTGCTGGACAGCGCGGCCGAGGAGGTGGCCAGGATGAGCAAGATCGTCGACGACCTGCTCACGCTGGCGCACCGCGACGAGAACCGGCTGGAGCTGCTCCTGGAGCGGTTCGACCTGGGCGAGGTCGCCACCAAGGTCGCGACCCAGCTCCGCCCGCTCGCCGAGAAGGCGGGCGTCGAGCTCACCGTGGATGCCTCGCCGGCGCCGGTCGTGGCCGACCACACCCGGACCACCCAGGTGGTCACCAACCTGGTCGACAACGCGGTCGAGTACGCCGGCACGGGCGCCTCGGTCCAGGTCCAGGTCTGGGACACCGCCGACGGGGCCGGGCTGGCCGTGACCGACACCGGCCCCGGGATCGCCCCTGAGCACCTCGCCAAGGTGTTCGACCGCTTCTACCGGCTGGACGCGGCCAGGACGAGGGCCCGCGGGGGCAGCGGGCTCGGCCTGGCGATCTGCAAGGAGCTGGTCGAGGCGCACGGCGGGCGCATCTGGGCCAGGAGTGTCCCCGGCGCCGGGAGCACCTTTGCCCTGACCTTGCCGGCCGAGCCGCCGGGCGTGGCCCCCCGGAGCACGCGATGAGCGGGTTCCACCCACCGGAGATGCCGCACCCCGTCAGCCGGCGGGCCCTGCCCCAACTGCTCCTGTTGCTGGTGGTGACCAGCGTGGTCCTCAGCAGCCTGGCCCTGGCCGGGATGCTACCAGCGGTTCGGATGGCCACGGCCGCCGCCCTTGAGGTCGGGGGCGACGCCCATCCGCTCGGCCGCCTGCTGGCCCCGCCGCCGGCCAGCTCGGTGATCCGCGCCGCCGACGGATCGGTCCTGGCCGTGCTCCACGGCGACCAGGACCGCACGGTGGTCCCGCTGTCGGCGGTGCCCATGAGGGTCCGCGACGCCGTCCTGGCGATCGAGGACGCCCGCTTCTACGCCCACGGCGCCCTCGACCTTCGCGGCATTGCCAGGGCGGCGGTCGCCGACGTGGTCAACGGCCACATCCGCCAGGGGGGCAGTGACCTCACCCAGCAGTACGTCAAGAACGTGGTCACCGGAGACCGCCGCAGCCTGCACCGCAAGCTGGTCGAGGCGCTGGACGCCGTCCAGCTCCAGCGGCACCTGAGTAAGGACCAGATCCTGGCCGCGTACCTCAACCGGGTCTATTTCGGCGACGGGGTCTACGGAATCGGCGTCGCCGCCGAGCACTACTTCTCCCGGCCGGTCGGGCGCCTCACCCTGGCCCAGGCGGCCGCCCTTGCCGGCACCATCGCCAACCCCGGGCGGTTCCGGCCGACCGCCGGCCCGGTCGCCCGGGCCCGCCGCGACCAGGTCCTGGACCGGA
>DATENJ010000263.1:0-5126 GCA_035275125.1 Actinomycetes bacterium
TGGCCCGGGTCCGGGTGCCGCCGGTCACGGCCAGGGTCAAGCCGCCGGTCGTCCTCGGCCGCGAGCTGCCCGAGGTCCGGGTGCGGACGCCCGGGGCGGCGGTCGACGTGCCCGCCGGGTTGACAGCGCTCCCCTAGCGAGTCCACCATCCCACTGGATGGTAAGGGGATGGTTGCTGTGGCGGAGATGGAAAAGACCGAGAAGATCACTATCAACCTCGGCCTGGTCGACCTGGGCCAGGTCGACCTGCTGGTCCAGGAGGGCTTCTATGCCAACCGGACCGATTTCATCCGCACCGCGATCCGCGCCCAGCTGACCACCCACGCCGACGCCGTGCACCGCACGGTGGCCCGCAAGACCCTGGTCCTCGGGGTCCAGCATTACACCCGGCAGGACCTGGAGGCGGTCCGCGACGCCGGCCAGCGCCTCCAGATCCGGGTCCTCGGGCTGGCCAGCATCGCCGAGGACGTCTCCCCCGAGCTCGCCCTGGCCACCATCGAGTCGGTCGAGGTTCTCGGCGCCCTGCGCGCCAGTTCCCGGGTCAAGATGTCCCTGGCCGACCGTATCGTCTGACCGTCGATCAGAAGGACGCAGCGCCATGCCCGACCAGCTCCACGACCCGATGGCCGAGGCGACCCGGCTCACCCGCGCCGGGCGTCTCGCCGACGCCACCGCGTTGATCCAGCAGACCCTCGGCGGCCAGTCCGGCCCCGGCCCGGCCGCCACCACTTCGGCGGGCCCGGCCCGGCCCAGGTCCCGGCCCGCGACGCAGCCGGGGACCCGGTTCCTGGACGGCTCCTACCGCAACGCGGCCGGGAGCCGCGGCTACAAGCTGTACGTCCCCAGCGGCTACAGCGGCCAGGCCGTGCCCCTGGTGGTGATGCTGCACGGCTGCACCCAGAACGCGGCCGACTTCGCCGCCGGGACCCGTATGAACGAGCTCGCCGAGCGGGACACGTTCCTGGTCGCCTACCCCGAGCAGACGGCCAAGGCCAACGGGCAGCGCTGCTGGAACTGGTTCCTCCCGGCCCACCAGCGGCGCGACGCCGGCGAGCCGTCGCTGCTGGCCGGGATCACCCGGCAGGTCATGGAGACCCACCAGGTCGACCCTGGGCGGGTGTTCGTGGCCGGGCTGTCGGCCGGCGGGGCCATGGCCGCGGTACTGGCCGCCACCTACCCGGACCTGTTCGCGGCCGCCGGCATCCACTCCGGCCTCGTCCACGGGGCGGCCCACGACGTGACCTCGGCGTACGCGGCCATGCGGCAGGGGCCGCCGGCAACGGTCGGGGCGCCCGGCGCCAGCATCCCGCTGATCGTGTTCCAGGGCGGCCGCGACACCACCGTCGCCCCGGCCAACGCGGCCGCGCTGCTCAGCCCCTGGAGCGCGACCGCCAGCCCCGAGACCGTCACCGGCCCCGGCTGGACGCGGCGGGTCTACCGCGACCGTGACGCCAAGGTGGTGGCCGAGTGGTGGTCAGTGGACACCCTCGCGCACGCCTGGTCGGGCGGCAGCCCAGATGGCTCCTTCACCGACCCGGCCGGACCCGACGCCTCGGCCGAGCTGGTGCGGTTCTTCCACGACCGGACCGGCGGGCGGCACGCCGGCGGCGCCCGGGGTCGTCTGGCTCTGCCCCGGCCCCTGCGCTCCCTGTTCGGCCGAGGGAGCTCCACATGACCATCGACCCGCGGGAGCCGCTCGCCGTGGCCGTGGTCGAGGCGATCCACGCGGGCGACCAGCAGCGGCTGGCCCGGCTGCTGGCCGAGCATCCCGAGCTGGCCACGGCCCGGCTGGGCGACGACCGCCCCGGCGGGATGACCCGGACCCTGCTGCACGTGGCCACCGACTGGCCGGGGCATTTCCCCAACGGGCCGGCCACCGTTGCCCTGCTGGTCGGGGCGGGCGCCGACGTCAACGCCCGCTTCGGCGGCAGCCACGACGAGACCCCGCTGCACTGGGCGGCCAGCAGCGACGACGTCGAGGTCCTTGACGCCCTGCTCGACCTCGGGGCCGACATCGAGGCGACGGGGGCGGTCATCGCCGGCGGCACCCCGCTGACCGACGCGCGGGCCTTCGGGCAGTGGCGGGCCGCCCACCGCCTGGTCGAGCGCGGCGCCAGGACCACCATCGACGACGCGGCCACCCTCGGCCTCCAGGACCGGCTGGAGGCCTACTTCGCCGGGACCGCCCCGGCCCCCGAAGAGGTCAGCCGCGCCTTCTGGGGCGCCTGCCACGGCGGCCAGCGCCGCTGCGCCGAGTACCTGCTGGAACAGGACGCCGACCCCAACTGGGTCCCACCCTGGGAGCCACTGACCCCGCTGGACACCGCCGCCCGCAGCGGCGCCGAGGACCTGGTCGGCTGGCTGCGCACCCAGGGAGCCAGGTCGGCCACCGGAGACTGATCGCCCGGCGGCTGCGGCGCTCCTCACGCCACTGCCGGGGCCCTAGTAGGTTCCGGACCAGGCGCCTAGCATGGTCGCGGCCCAGCTGATGCCGGCGAACACGCCGAACAGCAGCATCCCGGTGATAAGGGCGAACCCAGCGATCCAAAGGACCTCATCGCCGACGCGCTCGTCGATGTCTCCTCCTCTCAGGCTCTGGCGTAGATCCGGCGGAGGTTGGCGAAGTCGGTGCCGTCGGGGTGGCCGTACATGGTGGTGAAGCCGTCGCGCATGCACGTCCTGCCGGTCCGGCGGTGCGCGAGCCCGAAGATGTGGCCGAGCTCGTGGCAGGCGGTCTTGCGGCGGGCGGAGGTGCTGGTCAGGTAGCGGGTGTTCAGGTGCAGGCTGCCATACCAGGCGATATTGGTCTTCGGGTCGTAATTCAGGGTGGCCCAGCCGGCCTGGTTCCGGGTCGAGCGGACCTCCGACACCTTCACACAGTAATAGCTCGAGGGGCAGCGCTTGACGAAGATCACGTGGATGCGGCTGCTTTGTGACCACTCGATCCCGGCCCGCTTGACGTACGACCAGTTGGTCGCGCCCACCTTGGTCTTCTCGACGTACACGGTGACCTGGGACTTGCTGCCCCGGTGCCAGCGCGGCTGGGCCAGGGCGGCGGCCGGCAGGGCGAGCACGGCCAGGAAGCTGATCACGGCCACGAGCTTTCGCAAACTGTTTTCCCCCGGTTCGTTGAACCCCTAATTGCAGGGAAAATGCTCGATCAATTGGGGGAGTCAGGAAATCGGGAAAGCGGTGGACCGAGACTCGGTACCGGCCCGGCGAGACGGCCCATTGGCCGGGGCAGCCCTAGGCAGGGATACCGAGGCGAAACCGGGCGAAGCCGCATGCACCATCGGCAACCGCCGCCGCATCCGGGCCCTCGAGGGTTGGTCGGTGCGGCCCTGGACCTAGGTAGGAACGCCTGCGGGCACCGCGACCGACCTGAGTGGTCCCCTTCCGCGGCTGCGGATTGGACCTTGCCGACGAACCGACCCACCACAAGGATGGGGCGCGCCACGAGACCTGACCACAGGAGGGGAACCGATGAGGACCTTGCACTTCGGCCTTCGTGTGGCCGATCTCCAGCGGTCGCTCGCGTTCTACACGGCCGTCGGCTACGAGGTGGTCGGGAGCGTCCCCGAGACCCCGTTCGGGCACCTGACCATGCTGAAGCTCCCCGACGACGAGTTCGTCACCATCGAGCTGGTCCACGATCCCCGCAACGGCGAGGTCGACATCGGCAGCGGCCTCAACCACTTCGTCATCCAGGTGGCGTCGATGGACGCCACCACCACCGAGCTCGCCGCCTCGGGCATCGACGCCGACACGCCCGGTTCACCGGATGGCTCAGAGGACTTCCGGACGGCGTGGATCACCGACCCGGACGGGAACCGGATCGAGCTGGTCCAGTGGCCGGCCGGTCACCCCGACGGCATCACCGCGGCCGACTGGCCGGACTGATCCTGGAGGGCTGGGCGGCTTTCCACGACCACCGCCGGTGGATACGCTCCGCCTGACGCCCAGGGGGGTCGACGAGGAGGGGAGACGCGATGGCGCTCCGGCTCTGGGAGCTGCACGGCGACGGCAGGACGGTCACCCCGGGAGCGGTTGTCCGGCCCGAGGAGCGGCTGTCGTGGGGGCGCACCGCCGGGATCGGGATGCAGCACGTGGTGGCCATGTTCGGGGCCACCTTCCTGGTGCCGGTGCTGACCGGGTTTCCGCCGGCGACCACGATCCTGTTCTCGGGCATCGGGACGCTGCTGTTCCTGGTCATCACCCGCAACCGGATACCCAGCTACCTCGGCTCCAGCTTCGCCTTCATCGCCCCGGTGATCGCGGCCAAGGCCGAGGGCGGGATCCCGGCCGCCCTCGGCGGGATCGTCGTCTGCGGGGCGTTGTTCTTCCTCATCGGGCTGGTGGTCGACCGGACCAGCTCGCGGTTCATCGAGTGGCTGATGCCGCCGGTGGTCACCGGGGCCATCGTGGCCCTGATCGGCCTCAACCTGGCCCCGGTGGCCAGGGACAGCTTCGCCCAGCAGCCGCTGATCGCCTTCATCACCCTGGCCGCGATCCTGCTCATCGGCATCCTCTTCAAGGGGTTCATCGGGCGGCTGTCGGTGTTCCTGGGGGTCCTGGTCGGCTACCTGGCGGCCGTCGTGGCCGGCGACATCGACTTCGGGCCCGTCGGCGACGCCGACTGGGTCGGGCTGCCCGACTTCACCGGGCCCACCTTCAGCTGGCGGGCGATCGCCCTGATCGCCCCGGTGGTGATCGTCCTCATCGCCGAGAACACCGGCCACGTCAAGGCCGTTGCCGCCATGACCGAGCGCAACCTGGACGACACCCTGGGCAAGGCCTACATGGGCGACGGGGCGGCCACCGTCCTGGCCGGGCTGGGGGGCGGGTCGGGCACCACCACCTACGCCGAGAACATCGGGGTGATGGCGGCGACCAAGGTCTACTCGACCGCCGCCTACGTGATCGCCGGGGCGACGGCCATCCTGCTCGGGCTGGTGCCCAAGTTCGGGGCGCTGATCGTCACCATCCCGCCGGGGGTGCTCGGCGGGGCCACCACCGTGCTGTACGGCATGATCGCCGTGCTCGGGGCGCGGATCTGGATCGAGAGCCGGGTCGACTTCCGCGACTCGGTGAACCTGGTCACGGCCGCGGTCGCGGTGATCGTCGGC
>DATENJ010000264.1:0-4634 GCA_035275125.1 Actinomycetes bacterium
GGCCGCCGTCGACCGTCACCGAGCCGCCGTGCGCTACGACGACCTCGCGGACGATCGCCAGGCCCAGCCCGGTCCCGCCGGCGTCGCGGGCCCGGCCCTCGTCCAGCCGCGCGAAGCGTTCGAAGACCCGCTCGCGGGCGGCCGCCGGAACGCCGGGGCCGTCGTCGGCCACGCTCAGCTCGACATGGCCGTCGCGCTCGGCGAGGGACAGCTCGACGCGGTCGCGGGCGAAGCGCACGGCGTTGTCCAGCAGGTTGCGCACGACCCGGGCCAGCTCCTCCCGGTCGCCGTGGACCGTGGCCGCCGCCACTCCCGCACTGTCGAGCCGCACACGCGCCCGCGACCCGGCCCGCTCCACCTCGTCCAGCACCACCTCTCGCAGGTCAACGGGGCGGGAGCGGACGACCAGCCGGCGCTCGTCGGCCCGAGCAAGCAGGAGCAGGTCTCCGACCAGGCGCTCCATGCGCTCGACCTCGGCGAGCTGGTCGTCGACCGCCCCAAGCTGGCGCGCTGGGTAGTCGCGGCTCACCTCCAGCTGGGTCCGCAGCGACGCCAGCGGGCTGCGCAACTCGTGGGAGGCGTCGGCGACGAACCGCCGCTGGCGCATGGCGGCCCCCTGGAGCCGCTGAAGCATCTCGTTCATCGTCCGGGCCAGGCGCCAGACCTCATCGTGGCTGGCCGGTTCGGGAACACGGCGGTCGATGCGCCCGCTACCGCCGATCTCGGCGACCTGGGCCCGGATCGACTCCACCGGGCGGAGGGCCCGGCCGACCACCTGCCACGAGATCAACCCCACCAGGGCGAGCACCAGCGGTAGCCCGACCGCCAGCTCGATCTGCAGCCCGGTCATGCTGTCCGAGACCGCCTCCAGGGAGGCCGCCGCGAACACCCGGACCGGGCCCGAGGCGGTGCGCTCGGTCAGCCCGACGACCCGGTAGCTCTCGTCGTCGCTGGTCAGACGCTCGGTCCACCCCGAGAGGACACCGCGCCGAGTGTCGTCGACGTGGCCGATCGGCGCCCTGCCCTCGAGCGCTTCGCTGGCCGCGATCACGCGGTCGTCGGCGTCGACAACCTGGACGAGCGCGCCCGGCTGCTCCGGGAAGCTGAGCGGGTCGCGCAAGGTCCCGCTCCGGGCCATGGCGGCGACCTGGCCAGCCCGCTGCTCCAGCGGCCCTTGGACGCCCGCCAGCTGCGAACGCCCCAGCAGCGCCATCATCACCACTGCGCCGGCGACCGTGGTCACACCCAGGGCGATCGTCGCCGCGACCGTCGTCCGAGCCCGCACCGACCCGAACCGCCCGAGCATCCGGTCAGCCCCCGTCCACCAGGCGGTACCCGGCGCCCCGGATGGTCTGGATCCGCGCCGCGCCGAGCTTCTTGCGCAGGCAACCGACGTACACCTCGACGATGTTGGAGGAGTCGGCGAAGGCGTAGTCCCAGACGTGCTCACGCAGGGCGGTCTTGGACAGGACCTGGCCGGGGTGCCGCATGAAGCACTCCAGCAGGGCGAACTGCTTGGCGGTCAGCTCGACCTCCTGGTCTGCACGCCAGCACCGATGCGCGGCCGGGTCGAGCCGGAGGTCGCCGACCTGCAGGACGGCCGGCCGCGGGGCCGCGCCGCGGCGCAGCAGTGCCCGCAGCCTCGCGACCAGGACCACGAACGAGAACGGCTTGGACAGGTAGTCGTCGGCCCCGGTGTCGAGCGCCTCGGCCTCGTCCAGGTCCTCGTCCAGCGCGGTCAGCATCAGGATGGGCGTCCAGTTGCCGCCGTCCCGTAGCTCGGCGCAGATTCGGTAGCCGTTCAGCCCGGGCAGGAGGATGTCAAGGACGATGGCGTCGTAGTCGTTGGAGCGGGCCATCCACAGGCCCTCGTTGCCGTCGTGGGCCAGATCGACCGCCAGCCCCTCCGCCTCCAGGCCCTGCCGGACCGCGGTGGCGAAGCGTTCCTCGTCGTCAACCAGGAGGATCCGCATGGGGCATCCGTTCTCCACGACGAACAGCCGGGCAACAAGGTACGCCGCTGGTCGCCTTCACGGCGGACGGCTTCAGGTTGCGTTCAGGTACCGGCTGACACCATGGGCCCGTACCGATCGACGCGACAGGTAAGAGAGGACCACCATGCGACCCAGGACCAGATTGGTCGCCGCCGCGGTGGTCGTGGCGGCCGCCATTGCCGCCGGCACCGGCATCGCGGTCGCGAGCGGCGGAGAGGACCACGAGCAGCCGATCACCGGCGAGGCCCTGACCAGGGCCAGTGCCGCCGCCATCACCCACGCCGGAGGCGGCGACGTCACCGGCACCGAGGTCGGCGACGAGGAAGGCTACTACGAGGTGGAGATCACCTTGGCCGACGGCCGCCAGGTCGACGTGCACCTGGACAGCGACTTCAAGGTCCTGGCCACCAAAGCCGACCAGGAGCGACCGGACGACGCAAGCCCCTGACCCGAAACTGGAGGGCGCCGCTGCGAGGCGGTGGACCACCCCAACTCGCTGGGCACCAGAACAGCACACCCGGCCTAGCGATCCTCCCTCGTTGGGGCCGACCCACCCGGGCCGGCCCGGCCGGCCCCGGGCCCGCCGGCCGCCGACTGGCCTGCGGTTGCTTGCTGGCGCAGGTCGTCCCAAAGGGCCGGGTCCGCCCGGAGTTCGTTGCGAGCCTGCATGCTGAACCGGGACGGTTCGCCCTGCTCCAAGGCCGCGCCAACGACCTCGGGCCCGAGGCTGGCGAGGGCCCCGGCCAGCGCTCGCTCGCCACCGACGACGTGGGCCAGGAACACGAGCAGCTCGGCCACGTCATCGGCGAGTCCGCGGCTGCCGGCCATCGCCTCGCTGGCGTCGAAGTCGACCAGCCACGGCTGATGGCGCTCATCCACCACCACACTCCTCCCTCCGAGGTCGTGGTGGGCGATGCGGTGGGCGTGGAGCAGGCCGACCTGCCGCCACAGCTCGGCCAACAGCTGGTCGTCAAGCTGCCCGGATGGCAGCTCGGCCAGTGATACCCCCGGGATGTACTCCATCACCAGCAGACCAGCCCCACTACCGGTGGGGCGGGCGAGCAGCACCGAGGGAACCCGCACGCCAACCTTCCCGGCCAGCAAGATCATGTACGCCTCCCGCTCCACCTGCTCGGAGGGGGAACCAAAGCGACCCGGGTCATTTGCGGCCCGCCTGGTCAGCCGCCGCCAGGCCCGGTAGGCGAGATCCCAATCCCGGCGTTCAAGCGGGATGAACTTGACGAACAGCTGCTGCCCATCCGCGCTGTTGGCCAGAAACCGGGCCGAGCGTGGGGCATCAGGCCGACCTTGCGCCACCACCTCAACCGGCTCGAACCCGCTGTCGAGCAGGGCACGGCGGACACGGCCCGCTGACGGCCTGCCGCCAGGAGCACCCATGATCAGATGCACGGCCGCGCCGACCGCCCAGCCGATCGCCGCGCCACCAATCACATCCAACGGCAGATGCGCACCCACGAACACCCGGGACAGGCAGACCGCCGTGGCCAGCGTCCACGCGGCCCGGCGGGCCCGCCGACTCAGGTAGGGACTGGCCACCGAGGCCAGGGCTACGGCTACCGCGGCATGGCCCGAGACGTAGCCGAGTCCGGTCGCGGCTGGCCCGTGGAGGTGGACGTCGGGCAGGTATTGCGACGGCCGACCCCGATGGACCAGGTCCTTGACCAGCCTGGCGAGGAAATAGCAGCCAAAGCCGGCCAGGGCCAGGTTCACGGCGAGACGAAACCGCCGGGTGAAGGCTGCCACCCCGGCTACCACAGGCACCACCAGCACGTTGCCGAGCTGCATGACCATCCACGTCGGCGGATAGAGCACGCTGGGGAGGTCGTTGACCAGCCGGAAGGCATCGATTTCGAGCTCGTCGATGTGGTTGCGATTCACTAGCTTGATCGACACCAGCAGCACCGCGAGGGCGGCGACCAGGCGGACGACATCGCCGGGGTGTCTGGGCAGGAACAGGTCGGGTTTGACCTTGGCCTGCCCTTCCCGCTGCTGTGTCGACATCACGCTTCTCCGTCGGGCGCTATCGGGATGCTACAGGTGGGCAGCAGGCCGGCATGGTTGGCTAGCTGGAGGAGGGCTCGGCCAGGTCGCGCGGGAGGGTGCCCGGGTTGAGCTGGGCTCGAGTGAGCACGGTGCGGTACAGCGAGATCCCGTACCCCACCGCCATCGCCGAGGCCACGATCGCGGCGCTGAGCCACTGGCCGGTCCCGCTGCCGTCTGCGGCCAGGAGCGAGTCCAGGCTCTCCAGGGTGAGGACGGCCGCGGCCACGCCGAAGAGGCTGGTCGCGACCGTCGCCGAGAACCCGTCCGGCAGGACGCCCAGGTACTGCGGTCCCGGTCCACGCCGACGACCGCGCCACAGCAGGAACGCGCCGAGCACCAACAGCCCGAGCACGCCAGCGGCGACCCGGTACTCCACCACCTCGCCCCAGTGGTGGAGGGCGGCCGCCTGGCCACAGCTGCCGGCGTCGGGGAAGTACTCAAGGAACTCGGCGCACCGCTGCGCGGTGTAGGTCACGCCGTGCAGGTCGCCGGCCACGAAGGCCGGGCCGAACAGGCGGCCGAGCAGCTCGGCCAGGGCGCCGCTGGCGCCGATCGCGACCAGGCCGACCGCCCCCA
>DATENJ010000265.1:0-3434 GCA_035275125.1 Actinomycetes bacterium
GCGGCCGCGGTGGCCGACTTCCGGCCCAAGCGGGTCGCCGAGGGCAAGCTCAAGAAGGACCAGGGCGTCCCCGAGGTCGTGCTCGAGCCCACCCCCGACACGCTGGCCGAGCTGGGCCGCCGCCGCCGGCCCGGCCAGGTCCTGGTCGGCTTCGCCGCCGAGACCGGCGACCACCTGGCCGGGGCCCGCCACAAGCTCGAGGCCAAGCACCTCGACCTGGTGGTCCTCAACCACGTCGAGGGCGCCCACTCCGCCTTCGGGGCCGACGACGCCGACGCCTACCTGGTCGACGCCGACACCGTCGAGGAGCTCCCCCGAACTTCCAAGGCGGCCATCGCCGCCCGCCTCCTCGACCGGGTCGAGTCCCTCCGCGCCGCCACCCCTGGAGCCTCCGGAACCTGAGCCGACTCTAACTGGAATGAATCATTCCGTTCCGATATACTCCGGGAACAGAACAGTTCGTTCCCGAAGGAGGGTGTGATGGCCGACGCCGAGATCCGGTCGTTCCGGGTTGCGGTCCCCGACGAGGCGCTGGACGACCTGCGCGACCGGCTGGGCCGGACCCGCTGGCCGGGCGAGGTGCCGGGCGCCGGCTGGAGCCGCGGGGTGCCGCTCGGCTACCTGGAGCAGCTGGCCGGGTACTGGCGCGACGGCTACGACTGGCGGGCCCAGGAGGCCCGGCTCAACCAGGTGCCCCAGTTCATCACCGAGATCGACGGCCAGCCGATCCACTTCCTGCACGTCCGCTCGCCCGAGCCCGGCGCCCTGCCGCTGGTCATCACCCACGGCTACCCCGGGTCGGTGGTGGAGTTCCTGGAGGTGATCGGCCCGCTGACCGACCCGCGGGCCCACGGCGGCGACCCGGCCGACGCGTTCCACGTGGTCGCCCCCTCCCTGCCCGGCTTCGGCTTCTCGACGCCGGTCCAGGAGCCGGGATGGGCGATGACCCGGACGGCCAGGGCCTGGGTGGAGCTGATGGCCCGGCTCGGCTACCAGCGCTACGGCGCCCAGGGTGGCGACATCGGCGCCGGGATCACCGGGATGCTGGCCAGCCTCGACCCCGGCCACCTGGTCGGCGTCCACCTCAACAGCGACCCGCTGGCCGTGGCCGCCGTCGCCCTCCCGCCCGGCGACCAGGCCGACCAGCTGGCCGTCACGGCCGAGCACCGGGCCAGCCTCGAGCGGATGCGCCAGTTCCAGGCGGACGGCCTCGGCTACCTCCAGCTCCAGACGACCCGGCCCCAGACGATCGCCTACGCCCTGACCGACTCGCCGGCCGGCCAGCTGGCCTGGATCGCCGAGAAGTTCAGGGAGTGGACCGACCCGCGGGCCGACCTGCCGGAGGACGCCGTCGACCGCGACCAGCTGCTGACCAACATCAGCCTCTACTGGTTCACCGGCAGCGGCGCGTCGGCCGCCCAGTTCCTCTACGAGGCCGCCCACGCCGGTGACTGGCCGGGCCCCACCGACGTCCCCCAGGGCTGGGCGGTGTTCGCCGCCACCGACGACCTGGTCCGGCGCCTGGTCGACCCCGACGGCAAGATCGGGCACTGGTCGGAGTTCGGCCGCGGCGGCCACTTCGCCGCCATGGAGGCTCCGGACCTGCTCGTCCAGGACGTCCGGGCGTTTTTCCGCACGCTACGCTAAGGGGCGGGCCGGTCGGCGGGTCGGGGGCGAGGGGTTTGCCTCCGCTCCCGCGCCCGGCTACCCTTCGGCATTGACTTGCCGCCCATCGCGCGGCGCGAACTTCCTTGGAGGCACACACGTGGCGAACCGGTACCTGTTCACGTCCGAGTCGGTGACCGAAGGCCACCCGGACAAGATCGCGGACCAGATCTCGGACGCCATCCTCGACGAGATCCTGCGCGACGACCCGACCGGCCGCGTGGCCTGTGAGACGCTGATCACCACCGGCCTGGTGGTGGTGGCCGGGGAGATCTCCACCAGGACCTACGTCGACATCCCGAGCGTTGTCCGCCGGACCATCCTGGACATCGGCTACGACCGGGCCAAGTACGGCTTCGACGGGGCGACCTGCGGGGTCTCGGTGGCGATCGACGAGCAGTCGCCCGACATCGCCCAGGGCGTCGACCACGCCTTCGAGGAGCGCGCCGGCGACACCGACCCGCTCGACACCCAGGGCGCCGGCGACCAGGGGATGATGGTCGGCTTCGCCTGCAACGAGACCCCTGAGCTGATGCCGGTCCCGATCGCCCTGGCCCACCGGCTGTCGCGCCGCCTGGCCGAGGTCCGCCGCTCCGGGGAGATCCCCTACCTGCGGCCCGACGGCAAGACCCAGGTCACGGTCGAGTACGAGGGCCGCAAGCCGGTGCGGCTGGACACCGTGGTCGTGTCCAGCCAGCACGGCCCCGACGTCGACATCGAGACCCTGCTCGCCCCCGACATCCGCGAGCACGTGATCGACTCGGTCATCCCCGAGGACCTTGCCTCCGAGGGGATGCGGGTGTTCGTCAACCCGACCGGCCGCTTCGAGCTTGGCGGCCCCAACGCCGACACCGGGCTGACCGGCCGCAAGATCATCGTCGACACCTACGGCGGCATGGCCCGCCACGGCGGCGGCGCCTTCTCGGGCAAGGACCCGACCAAGGTCGACCGCTCGGCCGCCTACGCGGTCCGCTGGGTGGCCAAGAACGTGGTCGCGGCCGGCCTGGCCGAGCGCTGCGAGGTCCAGGTCGCCTACGCCATCGGCGTCGCCCACCCGGTCAGCGTGTTCGTCGAGACCTTCGGCACCGAGCAGGTCGACCCCGACCGCCTCGGCAAGCTGCTGCCCGAGTTCTTCGACCTGCGCCCGGCCGCGATCGTCCGCGACCTCGACCTGCGCCGCCCCATCTACCGCAAGACCGCCGCCTACGGTCACTTCGGCCGCTCCGAGCCCGAGTTCACCTGGGAGTCGACCGCCCGGGCGGAGGAGCTGGCCAAGGCGGCCCGCGCGCTGTAACCCCCGCCACCGGGGGGAGAGGGGAACCCGGCTGGACCTGGACCCGAGCTACGACGCCGTCCAGGTGCTGGTCGACGTCCCCCTGCTCCACCTGGACCGGCCCTTCACCTACCGCGTCCCGGCCGCCCTCGCCGGCCAGGTCCACCTGGGCTCCCGGGTCAAGGTCCCCTTCGGCGGCCGCCGCCGCGTCGACGGCTGGGTCGTCGGCCGCGCCAGCGAGCTGCCCCCCGACGCCCGCGACCTGCTGCGGGTGGTCTCACCCATCCCCTCCTTCGGCCCCTCCGAGCTCGACCTGTTCCGTTGGGTCGCCGACCGCTACGCCGCGGCGGTGATCGACACCCTCCGCCTGGCCATCCCCCCGCGGGTCGCGGCCGTGGAGAAGTCGTTCGCCGACCGGCCAGAAGCCCCGCCGGACCAACCCGCACCGAGCCAACCCGGGCCGAGCCAACCCGGGCCGAGCCAACCCGGGCCGAGC
>DATENJ010000266.1:0-3128 GCA_035275125.1 Actinomycetes bacterium
TCCGCCGCCAGGGCGCGACCGACCTGCTCCTGGCCGTGACCGCCCCCGACCACCGGGTCCTCGGGCGGGCCGGCCACACCAACCCCGGGTTCCTGCCCGGCGTCCGCCGAGCCCCCCTCGGCATGCTCCTGGCCCCAAGGCAACGGGTCCGCAGCTGGCCGATGCTCCAGCGCCAGAGCGCCGACCTGCGCCCCCGTGGCTGCTCCCCGCCCGGGTCCCGGCGCTGCCTGCTGGGGACGGTCACCGCCGGCATCTGGATGGACAGCCAGGAGCTCCAGCGCCTGGCCAGGGGGACCCTGGACGCCGACCTCACCCTGGTCATCGGGGACACCCCGGTGGCCAGCACGATCGGCCGCCTCACGGCCGACGACCGGGTCCCGGCGGCCGACGGCACCCACCGCGGCACGCTGGCCGGCCGCCAGGTGGTCATGTCGACCGAGCCGCTCACCTCCAAGGTCGGCGAGCAGGCCCGGCTGCTGGTCAGCATCCCCGCGACCCCGACGACGGCCGGGATCGACTCGCGCCTGCTGGCCATCGTGCTGCTCGGGCTGGTGGTGGTCTGCCTGGTCGCGACCCTGCTCGGCTCGGTCCTGGCCAGGGTGGTCAGCCGCCCCCTCGGCGAGCTGGCCGCCCAGGCCAGGGCGATCGCCAGGGGCGACTTCGCCCGCCCCCCGACAGGCATCCGCTCCGGCGGCGAGATCGGTGAGCTGGCCCGGGCCTTCGAGCGCATGCGGATCGAGCTGGGCGAGTACCTGAGCGCCCTGCGGTCCAGCCGCGACGAGCTGGCCCGCTCCATGAACCGCCTCGGCGAGACCCTCTCCTCGACCCACGACCTGCCCAAGCTGCTGGCGGTGGTGCTGGAGGCGGCCGTCCAGGCCCGGCGGGCCAAGGCGGGCAGCCTGCTGCTGCTCACCCCCGACCGCACGGCCCTGGTCCGCGAGGCGACCCACGGCCTCACCCAGCGCGACCCGGCCGAGCGGATCCCGGTCGGCCAGGGGGTCGCCGGGACGGTCGCGGCCAACGGCCGGGCCATGGTCCTGGCCAGCCCGGCCGGCAACGGCGCCGGCGAGCCGGCCGCCACCACCCAGGTCAGCGTGCCCCTGCTCGCCCAGGGGCGGGTGCTCGGGGTGCTCAGCCTGTACGACCGGGAGGACGGCGAGCCGTTCACCCTGGCCGACGCCGAGGCCCTGACCGCCTTCGCGGTCCAGGCCGCGGTGGCCATCGAGAACGTCCAGCTGCACGCCGAGGCCGAGCGGCTGTCGGTCACCGACCCGCTCACCGGGGCCTGGAACTACCGCTACTTCGAGCGCCGCTTCGAGCAGGAGATCGAGCGGTCCCGCCGCTTCGGGCGGGTCCTGGCCCTGCTCATGCTGGACATCGACCACTTCAAGGCGGTCAACGACCGCTTCGGGCACCAGCGGGGCGACGAGGTCCTGGTCGAGTTCAGGAACCGGGTCACCGGCAGCGTCCGCGACATCGACACCTTCGCCCGCTACGGCGGCGAGGAGTTCGTGCTCATCCTGCCCGAGACCAACCTGGAGGGCGGGCTGGCCGTGGCCGAGAAGCTGCGCGTGGCCACCCACCGCACGCCGTTCTGCGCCGACGGGATCCGGCTGACGGTCTCGATCGGGGTGGCCTGCTTCCCCGAGCACGCCACCGCCACCGAGGAGTTACTGCGGGCCGCCGACGAGGCACTCTATGAGGCCAAGCTCCAGGGGCGGGACCGGGTCGTCACCGCCGGGCCGCGGCTGCTGCCGCTGACGGCCAGGCCCGGCCAGGTCAAGGGAAGAGCAGCCAGGGTCGAGTAGAATCTGTCGGAACAGCGAGGTCGGGGGAACATCGTGAAGGTACGCAAGGCCGTCATCCCAGCGGCCGGGCTAGGGACCCGTTTCCTCCCGGCGACCAAGGCCCAGCCCAAGGAGATGCTGCCGCTGGTCGACAAGCCCTCGATCCAGTACGTGATCGAGGAGGCGGTCGACGCCGGCATCGAGGACATCCTCATCGTCACCGGCCGGGGCAAGCAGGCCATCGAGGACCACTTCGACCGCTCGGTCGAGCTCGAGCAGCTGCTCAGCAACAAGGGCGACGAGGACAAGCTGGAGCTGGTCCGGCGCATCTCCGACATGGCCCAGGTCCACTACATCCGCCAGAAGGCCCCGCTCGGCCTCGGCCACGCCGTCAGCGTCGCCGAGCAGCACATCGGCGACGAGCCGTTCGCCGTCCTGCTGGGCGACGACGTCATCGACGAGGGCGAGAAGCTGCTGTCGGACCTGATCACGAGCTTCGAGCGGCACGGCTCGAGCGTGGTCGCGGCCATGGAGGTCGAGCGCTCCCAGATCAAGGCCTACGGCTGCGTCGACCCGGCCGACGAGGTCGAGCCCGGGCTGTTCCGGATGGCCGACATCGTCGAGAAGCCAGCCCCCGAGGACGCCCCCTCGAACCTGGCCGTGATCGGCCGCTATGTGCTCCACCCGGAGATCTTCGACGCCCTGCGGGCCACCGAGCCCGGGGCCGGCAACGAGATCCAGATCACCGACGCCCTCAAGCACCTGGTGCACTCCTCGGAGCGCGGCGTGCTCGCCCACTCCTTCACCGGGACCCGCTACGACGCCGGTGACAAGAACGACTACCTCCGGGCGACCGTCGAGCTGGCCGCCCGCCGCGACGACATCGGCCCCGCGTTCGTGGCCTTCCTGCGGCGGTTCGTGGCCGACCTTGACCGGCAGGCGGAGGCGCGGGGGCCGGCGAGGCACTAGCATCGGCCCCATGACCGCCGTCTTCCCGCCCGACCGGCCGAACCCGCCCGACCTGGTGCCGTTCGCCGAGGCGCGGGCGGGCGTGCTGGAGCGGCTGGCCCCGCTCCCGGTCAGGGAGGCCGGGCTGGGCGGCGCCATCGGGTGCGTCCTGGCCGTCGACATCGCCGCGGCCGAGGACCTGCCGCCGTTCGCCAACTCGGCCATGGACGGCTTCGCCGTGCGCGGGGCCGACCTGGCCGGCGCCGGCGAGTCGACCCCGGTTCCCCTGCGGATCACCGGCGAGGTGTTCGCCGGGACCGGCCGGCTGCCCACCGTCGAGCCGGGCGCGGCCGCCCGCATCATGACCGGGGCCGCGCTGCCCCCTGGGGCCGA
>DATENJ010000267.1:0-5687 GCA_035275125.1 Actinomycetes bacterium
GTCGCCGGTGCCCCAGTCGTCGAGGCCGAGGTAGGGCTCGCGAACCAGCCCTGCCGGCGAACCGTCGCCGTCCTCGCCGGTGACGGCGACCGACAGGACGGAGCTGGGGTTGAGGACCAGGTCGAAGCGCTGGTCGAGCTCGAACCGCTTGCCGTCCTGGACGTCGGCGGCGCCCTCCTCCGGCCAGCGGACCACCTGGTCGCCCACGTGCAGGCGCAGGGCCAGGCGGCCGCCGACGGCGTCGGCGTCCTCGACGGTGACGCCGGCGAAGGTGACCGTGACCCGGGAACGGCGGGGCGGGGGGATGACGGTGACGCCGACCTCGTCCACCGCGCCGGGCTCGCCGGGGGGGATGCCGAGCCAACGGCCCTGCTCGGAGAGGTAGCCGGCGGCGATGGCGTAGCTTCCGGCGACCGTGCCGAAGCCGTCGCTGGCCTTGAACACGGCCCGCTCCTCGCCCGGCTCCAGCGGGGTCGGGTCGCCGTCGCCGCCCAGGAAGCGGTCCAGGTTCTCCCCGGCCGGGCCGCGCACCGCCAGCCGCAGCTCCGACAGGTGGGCCCGGTAGTCGCCGTAGTTGCGGGCGGTGAACTGGGCCACGAAGTTCCCGCCGAGGGTCGGGGTCCAGGAGTTGACCCAGATGCCCTTGGCCGCGCCGAGGTCGATGTAGGGCGGGCGCTCGCGGGCGTAGTCCTGGAGGAACAGCCCCCGCCAGGGCCCGTCGTCGCCGCTCGCCTCCCAGTGCCGGGCGTCCTGGTCGAACCCGAGCACGACCTCGTCGTCGGGGTGGTGGCTGTCGTAGACGAACAGCCGGATCGGCGGCCCACCGCTCGGCCCGGCGCCGTCGTCGTCGTAGCCGTAGGCGACCACCTGGCGGTTGCGGCCGACCTCGTCGATGGACCGGGCGCCGACGAGGCCGAGCACCACCGGGCGGCCGGCGTCGAGGCTGCGCCGCACCCGGGGCAGCTCCTGGCGGGTCATCCGGGCCACCCCAGGCGATGACCAGGTCGGGTGGTCCTCGGCCAGCGACCAGGTCAGGAACTGGCGGGCGCTCCAGGTGGCGTAGCTGTCGAACAGCCGCTTGTGGATGAAGTCGGCCAGCCGGGTGCCGTCGTCGGGAACGGCCCGGTCGGGGAAGTCCTCTCGGCGGTGCGAGGGAACCGGCAGGCCCGCAAACCAGTAGTCGAGCGCCGCGAACGCCATGCCGCCGGAACGACCGTCGGTGGCCACCTCGCCGTAGCCGGGGACGGTCACGACCTTGTCCACGAAGTCGTTGGCGAAGTGGAATCCGTGCGCGCGTGGATCGAAGCCGGTTCTCGGCACAGGCCCCCCCTGAAAATCTTGCACCGGACGAATGTCGCGATCCTCGCTCCCGGTCCCCCTTCAAGGCAATAGTCCGAAGGCATCTAGTCAGCGGAGCCCGGCAAGGGTGGCTGTCCCCCGGCCAGGGGACATCCAAGAGTATTCATCCGGCCTATTGGTGCGGGCGCCTCGAAGCGTCAGCATGTCGGCCTCCATGCTTCCAACCGCACCGATCCGTGTTCTGATCGCCGACGACATCCCGGAGCTGCGAACGCTGCTCAGGACGACCCTCCAGGGGAGAGGCTTCCAGCTGGTCGGGGAGGCCGGAGACGGCCGCGAGACGCTGGCCCTGGCCGTCGACCGGGAGCCCGACGTCGTCGTGCTCGACCTGGGCATGCCCGGGGTCGACGGTTCCGACCTGGTCGCCGAGCTGCGCCAGCGCGCCCCGGCGGTCCGGGTCGTGGCCCTCTCCGCCTTCGCCGCCGAAGCCCAGCGGCACCGGGCCCTCGACCTGGGCGCCCACGCCTCCCTGGACAAGGACGTCGATCCCGACCAGCTGGTGGCGACCCTGCGCGAGGTCTGCGGGCGGGCCTTCGGGCCGGTGGCCCTCCCGATGCCCGGCGGGCTGGACGGCCTGGCCGGCGACGAGCTGGAGCGGGTCTGGAGCACCCTGGCCGCCGCCCCGCTGGCCACAGCGGTGGTCGGTCCCGACGGCCGCTTCCTCAAGGTCAACCAGGCCCTGTGCGCGCTCGTCGGCCACCCCGAGCCGGCCCTGCTGGCCGCCGGCTACCAGGCCGTCGTCCATCCCGAGGACCGGGACGCCGACATCGAGCAGCTCCAGCGCCTGCTCGAGGGCGAGGCGACCGGCTACCAGCTCCAGCAGCGCTGCCGGCGGGTCGACGGGGAGGCAATCTCGGTGCTCTGCAACACCTGGCTGGCCACCACCCGGCACGGCGAACCGCTGCATCTGGACGGCCAGGGACGGCCCCGCTACGTGGTCCGCCAGCTGGTCGACCTGCGCGAGGGCCGCCACCCCGAGGACCAGCTGGCCTGGCGGGCCACCCACGACGCGCTGACCGGGCTGCCCAACCGCAGCCTGTTCCTGGACCGGCTGGAGATGACCGTGGCCCGCCTGGGCCGTGAGCCCGCCCTGGCCGCCGTGCTGGTGGTCGACCTCGACCGCTTCAAGGAGGTGGCCGAGCGCTTCGGCGACGACGCCGTCGACCGGCTGCTAGTCGCGGTCGCCGGCCGGCTGCGCAGCATCCTGCGCCCCAGCGACACCGTGTCCCGCTTCGGCAGCGACGAGTTCGCCGTCCTCTGCCCCGACCTGGCCCACGAGCGCGACGCGGTCCGCCTGGCCGAGCGGATGACCGCCGGGCTGGCCACCCCGTTCGCCGTCGGCGGGCAGGAGATCGTCGTCTCGGCCAGCATCGGCATCGCCCTCACCGGGTCCCGCACCCGTCGGGCCGAGTCACTGCTGTCGGACGCCGACACCGCCCTCCAGCGGGCCAAGCACCGCGGCGGCGGCATCTACGAGCTGTTCGACGAGACGGTCCGGGCCCAGCTGATCGAGCGCCTCGAGCTGGAGCAGGCCCTGCGCCAGGCGGTCGACGCCGACGAGCTGCGCGCCCTCTACCAGCCGATCGTCTCGCTCAAGGAGGGGCGCCTGGTCGGGGTCGAGGCGCTGGTCCGCTGGGATCAGCCGGGTCGGGGCCAGCTGCTGCCGGCCGAGTTCGTCCCTTTCGCCGAGGAGACCGGCCTGATTGTCCCCCTCGGCGCCTGGGTCCTCTCCGAGAGCTGCCGCCAGGCGGCCCGCTGGCGGGCCAACGGCCCCCGCACCCTGCCGCCGACCGTCCACGTCAACCTGTCGCCGCGCCAGTTCGCCGAGCCCCACCTGATCGACCTGGTCGCCGGCGCCCTTGCCGACACCGGGACCGACCCCGACCGGCTCTGCCTCGAGGTCACCGAGCGGGCCCTGGCCGCCAACCCGGCCTCGGCCGCCACCACCCTCAAGCGCCTGTCCGCCCTTGGCGTCCACGTCTCGGTCGACGACTTCGGCACCGGCTACTCGTCGCTGGCCTCCCTCCAGTACCTGCCGCTGTCCTCGCTCAAGATCGACCGCTCGTTCGTGGCCCGCCTGGACCTCGACCCCTCCGACGACGCCATGGTCGCGGCCGTCATCGGCCTCGGCCACACCCTCGGCCTGACCGTCATCGCCGAGGGCGTCGAGACCCCCCGCCAGCTGGCCAAGCTCGACCAGCTCGGCTGCGACTACGCCCAGGGCTACCTGTTCGCCCACCCCGAGACCGCCTCCAGGGTCGGCGAGCTCCTCGGCCACGACCGCCGCTGGCAGTAGGCACCTCGCCACCTGATAGCGTCACCCCGCGTGACCCGCGACGTCGATGCGCAGACGACCTCGCCCCGCTGGGCGCTGGCCGAGCTGTTCGCGCTGACCGGCCTCGTCATCGCCCAGCCGGTGCTGGACGTCACCGGCCGGAGTCCCGACATGTTCCTGTTCCGCCGGGCCGACCGGCTCGACATCCTGCTCCTAGTTGCCGCCGTGACGGTGCTGCCGGCGCTGGGCATCTGGGCGCTGGAGGTCGCGGTCGGGCTGGTCTCGCAAACGGTCCGGCGCCACCTGCACCTCGTCGCCATCACCGGGCTGTTCGTGCTGCTGGCGGTCGAGGTGGTCAAGGCCTCCACCGACCTGCGCGGCCCGCGGCTGGCCGCTGTGGCCGCGGCCGGCGGCCTGGTCGGGGGCGTGCTGTATGCCGGCCTGTCCTGGCCGCGGCTGTGGTTGCGGTTCCTGTCCCCGGCCCCGCTGGCCTTCGCGCTGCTGTTCCTGCTCGTCTCCCCCACCTCGGCGCTGGTCCTGCCGGCGCGGGCGGCATCGGCCCCGGACCCGCCGGCGGCCACCGCCGGCGACCGGCCTCCAGTGGTGATGCTCCTGTTCGACGAGTTCCCGCTCAGCTCCCTGCTCGACTCCAAGGGCCAGATCGACCGGCGGCTCTACCCCAACTTCGCCGCCCTCGCCGACCAGTCGACCTGGTACCGCAACGCCACCGGCGTGGCCGGGTTCACGCCGTGGGCGCTTCCGTCGATGCTGACCGGCAACTACCCGGACGGCGCCCTGGCCCCCTCCTACACCGAGTACCCGGACAACCTGTTCACCCTGTTCGGCCGGTACTACGACGTCACCGCCTACGAAACCATCAGCCAACTCTGCCCGCCCCGCCACTGCACGCCGGCCGCCGGCGACCCCCAGCAGTCGGGGCTGCGCGGGGTCGTCGGGGACTCGGCACGCGTCCTGAAGCAGATCCTCCAGCCCTACGACGCCGCCTTCGACCCGGCCCTGTTCGTCGACCAGACCCGACCACGGGAGGAGCTGGACCCGCGGCCCAAGGACACCGCGGCCGCGGACTTCCGCTTCAAGCAGGCCGGGCGCAACCAGCCAGCGCGCTTCGACGACTTCCTGCACGGGCTCAGGTCCAGCGACCGGCCGGCCCTGCATTTCCTGCACCTGCTGCTCCCCCACCAGCCGTGGCGCTACCTGCCGTCGGGCAACGAGTACAACTTCAAGACCTTCGGGGGCGCCTTCCGAAGCGACCGGCTGCCGGCTCCGATGGTCGAGCTGGCCCACCAGCAGCACCTGCTCCAGCTGGCCTACACCGACGGCCTCGTCGGCCAGGTCATCGACAAGCTCAAGGCCGAGGGCATGTGGGACAGGTCCCTGGTCGTCATGGGCGCCGACCACGGCGAGGGCTGGACGCCCGGCGAGCCCAGCCGCGCCCTCGGGCAGCGCAACGCCCCCGACCTGATGTGGGTGCCCCAGTTCATCAAGGCCCCGGGCCAGGACAACGGGGTGGTCGACGACCGCAACTGGGAACAGGTCGACCTGCTCCCGACGGTCGCCGAGCTGGCCGGCATCCGGGTGCCATGGAGAACCGAGGGCAGCTCCCAGACCGGCCCCCCGACCCGCAGCCGGACCGAGAAGTGGTGGTTCGACATCCCCGGTCGCCGCGAGGTCCGCGACGGCCCCAGCACCTGGGCGCAGGTCCTCGAGGGCACCACCGACACCCTGGTCCGGGGATCGGAGGGCGTGCGCGGCCTGTACCGGTTCGGCCCCGCCGCCGACCTCGTCTACCGCGCCCCAGCCTCGGTCGGCCCGATCGGCGGCGTCCCGGCCACCGCTGTCCTGGACGACGGCCGGTCGTTCCGCGAGGTACACCCCGGGTCGGGAACGGTGCCAGCGCTCGTCTCGGGCCGGCTCACCTCCGCCCCGCCGCCCGGCGCCACCGTCCTGGTCGCCGTCAACGGCCGGATCGGCGGTGGGTCCGAGCCCTTCTCCGAACGCCCCGGGGAGCCAGTGGTCGGGTTCGCCGTGCTCA
>DATENJ010000268.1:0-5454 GCA_035275125.1 Actinomycetes bacterium
CGGCCGGCTCCAGCGGCCGGTCCGCGGGCAGCCGGTGGACCAGGCGGGCGGGGACGGCCAGGCGCTCGGCGAGGGCGCCGGGGAGGGTGAAGCCGGTCTCGGCGTAGCCGGCCGTGCAGAGGTTGGTGCGCCCCTCGCCGCAGCGGTCGCAGACCCCGCAGGACCGGAGGCCCTCGGCCACCACCGGGTCGCCGGGGGCGAGGTCGTGCACCTGCGGCCCGACCGACAGCACCCGGCCGGCCCATTCGTGGCCCGGCACCACCGGGTAGCTGACGTAGGCGGCCGGTCGCCGGCCGTCCAGCAGCTCGAGGTCGGAGCCGCAGATGCCGGCGGCGGCGACCTCGACCAGCACCTCCCCCGGTCCCGGGACCGGCTCGGGGACGTCCCTGACGGCGGCCGCCCCAGGGCCATCCACCACCAGGGCGCGCACTAGTGGCCGGGCGCCGGTCGCGCGTTGGTCGACGGGTCGGCCCGCAGCTTGGCGGTCCGGGCGGCGCGGTACTCGGCAACGACCAGGTCGGTCAGCTCCTGCACCGATGTCTGGGCGGTTGGCTTGTCGAAGGTGATGGTGCCGTGCTGGAGCAGGTTGATCCGGTCGCAGACCTCGAGGATCTGGCCGTAGTTGTGGGCGATGATGATGACCGACACGTCGCCGCGGGCCTTGAGGTCGCGGACCAGGTCGAGGATCAGGGCGCCCTCCTTGGCCCCCATGGCCGCCAGCGGCTCGTCCAGCAGCAGGATCCTGGCGTCGCTGTAGACCGAGCGGGCGACCGCGATCGCCTGGCGCTGACCGCCCGAAAGCTTGGCCACCTCGTCGTCGACCGAGGGGATGTTCACCCCCATGTCCTCCAGGTGCTCGCGGGCCAGCCGCCGCATGCGCCGGTTGCCGAGCAGCGGCCAGCGCACCAGCTCCCGGTTGAGGAACATGTTGTGGTACACGCTGAGCTCGTTCACCAGGGCGAGGTCCTGGTAGACGGTGTCGATCCCGAGGGTGCGGGCGTGGTCGACGGACTTGAGCACGACCTCCTCGCCGCCGACGAAGATCTGGCCGGCGTCGGGCTGGTGGAAGCCGCAGAGGATCTTGATCAGGGTCGACTTGCCGGCGCCGTTGTCGCCGATCAGGCCGAGCACCTCGCCCCGGTCCAGGCGCAGGTTGACGTCGGCCAGGGCGGTGACCCCGCCGAAGCGCTTGGCGACGTGCTCGACCCGCAGGGCCTCGCCACCGGGACCACCGGAGGAGGAGCTGGTCATGTTCTGCCCGCCCGGCGGAGCCTTGACAGGTACACGTTGGCGATCATCGAGACGACGATCGCCACGCCCAGGATCAGGAAGTAGGGGTTGGCGCTGATCCCGATGAGGTTCATGCCGTCCTGGAGCTCGGCCAGGACCAGCGCGCCGAGGAAGGCCCCGATGACGGTGCCGGAGCCGCCGGCAAGGGAAGTGCCCCCGATCACCGCGGCCGAGACGGCGGTGAACATGATCCCGAAGCCGCCGCCCAGGTTGGGGTCGATGGTGTTGATCCGGAAGGCGTCCAGGATCCCGGCGAAGCCGCCGAGGGTGGCCACCATCATGAAGTTGCCGATCTTGATGCGGCCGGCCCGGATGCCGGCCTCGGTGGCGCCGAGCGGGTTGCCGCCAACGGCGATGGTGTGCAGGCCCCAGCGTGTCCTGGTCAGCAGCACGTGGAAGAAGGCCACGATCAGCAGGCACCAGATGAGGTGGGCGTAGTCGGAGGCGCCGAATACCTTCCGGATCGTCTCGGTGGCCGCGTCGGGGATCGGCGCCGGGTAGGCGTGCGAGGTCGTCAGGACGATGCCGATGACGATGTAGGCGGTGCCGAGGGTGGTCACGAACGACGGCACCCTGAACACCACCGTGATGAAGCCGTTGATGAAGCCGATCAGGGCCGAGATGGCCAGCGCCAGGACGATCGCCAGCAGGATCGGCACGCCGTAGTAGTCGGTCAGGTAGTGCATGTTGAACGGGGCCAGCGCGAACACCGCCGCCACCGACAGGTCGATCTCGCCGCTGACCAGGACCAGCACCATGCCGGCGGCGATGATCGCCGCCGGCGCGGTGGCCTGGGCGATGTTGACCAGGTTGGGCTGGGTGAGGAAGGCCGGCGAGGCCGAGGCGAAGTAGACCCCGAGGGCGACCGCCACCACCAGCACGCTCGCCTCGCGCCGGCGCAGGAACGCCTCGCCGACGCGCCGGGCCAGCCCGCGGGTGGGCCGGCCGGCCGGAGCCGGCTCGACCCTCGCGGCCACGTCGACGGTGTCGCTCACCTACTCCCGCCTATCCGGCGATCGCTCCCGACCGTTGCACCACCTGCTGCTCGGTGCTCGACCCCTCGAAGCGGGTCTTGGTCTGGAGGTACGGATCGACGTTGTCCTTGGTCACGAACAACAGGCCGGTGTTGGTCTCGGACGGGAAGACAAGGCCTCCCGAGAGCTTGTACATGTAGAGGTACAGCACTGGCAGGAACCCCTGCAAGTACGGCTGCTGGTCGATGGTGTAGTCGAGGCTCCCTCCCTTGATGGCGGCCAGGGTCTCCGGCACCAGGTCGAACCCGCCGGCCACCTTCAGGTTCTTGTCGCGCATCGAGTACTTCTGCACCACCTGGCCCACCGACTGGGTCGAGCCGGCGTCCACCGCGAGCATGCCGGCCAGGTCCGGGTGGCCCTGGGCGTAGGCGTCGATGATCGAAAGGCCCTTGGTGACGTCGGCGTTGGTGCCGACCGGGGTGAACTTGAGCGACTTGCCGGACTGCTTGATCGCGTCCGACGCGCCGTCGATCCGCGGCTGGATGTTCAGCGCCCCCGGCGTGGCGATGAAGCCCACCACGTCGCCGGAGTCAAGACCCGAGGCGATCGCCCGCTGGCCGAGCTGGAACCCGGAGTCGTACAGGCCCTGGCCGATGTAGGACAGGCGGCTGGTGCCGGGGTCGTCCTTGGCGCCGTCGGCGTTGTAGGAGACGACCGGGATGCCGGCCGCCAGCGCCTTGTTGACCGGCTCGTTGAAGGCGTCCTTGTCGACCACCGCCAGCGCGATCCCGTCCGCCTTGGCGGAGATGGCGGTGTTCATGGCGTTGACCATCTCGGCGACGATCGAGTCCTTGGACCCGGTCCACTGGAACTCGCAGTTGAGCAGGGCGCAGGCGTCCTGGGCGCCGTACTGGGTGGGCGTGAAGAACGGGTTGGTGGTGACGTGGTTGACGAACACGAACTTCCACTTCGGGGTGGACGGGAAGTCGCCGGCGCCGGTCGCGGCGGCGGCGTCGCTCTTGTTGTCGTCGTTGTTGGTGCAGGCGGCCAGCAGCGCCGAGGCGGCCAGTGACGCGCTGGTCAGGCCGACGCCGCCGAGCAGCCGGCGGCGGGTGACCCGGTTGAGGCCAAGCGTGTCGACGGCCTGCTCGACGACGGGATCGACCTTGGACATTGCAACCCTCCTCGAACGGGCGTTGCCCGGTCAGTCGGTGGAGAACTGGTAGACGGACGTGGTGTCGTACCGGTCGCCCGGTCGCAGCACGGTGGACGGGAAGTTCGGGTGGTTGGGCGAGTCGGGGTAGTGCTGGGTCTCGAGGGCGAGACCGTCGCCCTGGCGGTAGGCGCGGCCGCTGGTCCCGACGACTGTCCCGTCGAGGAAGTTGCCGGAGTAGAACTGGATGCCGGGCTGGTCGGTGAGGACCTCCAGCACCCGCCCGCTGCTCGGGTCCTCGAGCCTGGCCGCCAGCTCCAGCCCGGAGCCGTGCCGGTCGAGCACCCAGTTGTGGTCGTAGCCGCGGCCGAACTGGAGCTGCTCGAACCCGTAGTCGCGGATGCGCTTGCCGATCCTGGTCGAGTGGGTGAAGTCCATCGGGGTGCCGGCCACCGAGGGGATGGCCCCGGTGGGGATCAGGGTCGAGTCGACCGGGGTGAAGTGGCTGGCGTTCAGGAACAGCTTGTGGTCGTTGATGTCGCCCGAGCCCTCACCGGCCAGGTTCCAGTAGGCGTGGTTGGTGAGGTTGACGATGGTCGGCTCGGTGGTGGTCGCCTGGTAGTGCATCCGCAGGGCGTTGTGGTTGTTCAGGGTGTAGGTGACGGTGGTGTCGAGGGCCCCCGGGTAGTTCTCCTCGTTGTCCGGGCTGACGCGGTGGAACCGGACCCCGACGGTGCCCTTGCCGTGGACGACCTCGGCGTCCCAGACCCGCTTGTCGAAGCCGACGTTGCCGCCGTGCAGGGAGTTGGGCGGGTTGTTGATGGCCAGCTGGTAGGTGACGCCGTCGAGGGTGAAGCGGCCCTCGGCGATGCGGTTGGCGTAGCGGCCGGTGATGCAGCCGAAATACGGGTTGCCCGTGCTGAGGTAGCCGTCGAGGGTGCTGAAGCCGAGGGTGACGTTCGCCTTGCGGCCGTGGCGGTCGGGCACCCTGAGCGACTGGATCGCCCCGCCGTAGGTGATCAGCTTCACCTCCATGCCGCGGGCGTTGGTGAGGGTGTAGCGGTGGACGACGGTGCCGTCGGGCATGGTGCCGAACCGCTCCCGCTTGACGTCGAGATGGCCCTTGGACCCGGACCCCTCCGAGGCGCTCATCCCCAGCAGGCCGATGGTCGCGGTGGCCACCAGGACGGCCACGCCGATGCGCGCGACCCTCCCCCGGATCCCGGTCCTTGCGGCGGTGGTGTGCATGAACCCTCCTTTCCGCTGCCCTTCCTGGGCATGGCGGCTATCGCCCGACCTTCGTCCACCCGGCGCCCGACGCGGCGCTTCGTTGCACCGCGTCGAGCACCTCCTGGACCTGGAGCCCGTCGGCGAACGACGGCACCGGGTCGCGACCGTCGGCGATCGCGTGGAGGAGGTCGCGCACTTCGTGGGTGAAGGTGTGCTCGTAGCCGATCGTGTGGCCGTCGGGCCACCACGCCCCGGCGTACGGGTGGCCGGCCCTGGTGACCTGGACGGTCCGGAACCCCTGGGTCGCCGTGTCCTCGGTGGCGTCGAACAGGCGCAGGTGGTTGAGGGCGCCGAGCTCCCAGACGATGCTGCCCAGCTCGCCGTTGAGCTCGACCCGCAGGCCCTCGGTGTGGCCGGTGGCGAAGCGGGTCGCCTCGAAGCCGCCGACCGCACCGCCGGCGAACCGGGCGATGAACAGCGCCGCGTCGTCGACGGTGACCGGCCCCCGGGCCCCGCTGCCGTCGGCAAGGGGCCGTTCCGGCACGAAGGTCTCGGTCAGCGCCGAGACCCCGACGATCCGGTCCCCGGCCAGGTACTGGGCGAGGTCGACGGCGTGGGCGCCGAGGTCGCCGAGCGCGCCCGAGCCCGCCTCGCTGGCCTGGAGCCGCCACACCAGGGGGAACTCTGGGTCGAGGAGGTGGCTGCCCAGGTAGGCCGCGCGGACGTGCCGCAGTGCGCCGAGCCGGCCGGCGGCGACCAGTTCGCGGGCCAGGGCGACCGCCGGCACCCGGCGGAAGTTGAAGCCCA
>DATENJ010000269.1:0-4236 GCA_035275125.1 Actinomycetes bacterium
GGGGTCGCCGGCCCGTCGCCCCCGCACCCGGCCAGGGCGAGGCTGGCCACCAGCGCGACCATCGCCGCAAGGCGACCGGGCGGGGTACGATCATTGGTCGTCGCCGCCTTCCCCCGCCGGGCCGGGCGGCGCCCCGGGAAAGGAACCCTTCGCATGCCAAAGTCACGCTCCAAGCGGCGCCGATACCAGCCGCCGCCCCGACCCAGGCCGAAGCCGTCGCCGCCATGGGTCGGTCCCACCATCGTCGTCTGCCTGCTCGTGGGCCTCATCTACATCCTGCTCTTCTACATGCAGCTCATGCCGTCGTTCATCGACGACCTGGGCAACATCAACCTGGCCATCGGGTTCCTGCCCCTCATTGTCGGGCTGCTGCTGGCGACGCGCTGGACCTGAGCAGGCCGTGGGGCTGACCTGCCGAACTACATCTCTGTCATTTCTTCCCCAGCTGGGGATAAGGCTGGGGACAACCTGACGGGAGACGACCGGATGCCCGTCTACGAGTATGCCTGCAGGGCCTGCGGCGAGGTCACCGAGCACCTCCAGCCCCTCGGCAGCGATGCCCCAGGGCCCTGCGAAGCCTGCGGCGGTGAGCTCCGCCGCCGCTGGTCCCGGGTCGCCGTCAAGTACCAGGGCTGGGGCTTCACCAGCACCGACAAGCTGGTCCCCGAAGACCGCCGCGACCAGGACTTCCGCGCCCTCCGCGACCGCGCCGAACGCATCGCCGACGGCGACTGACCACGCGTCGCTAGTTGAACCGGGGGTCCGGGTTGCTCGACGGGGCCGGGATCCGGCGAAGGACCATCTTCTCGGCGCAGTGGCGGGGCGGGACGTCGGTCCCCTTGCGCAGCAGGACCAGCTGCTCTCCGCAGGTCTCGCAGGCGAACACGAGCAGGGTCCCCTCTTCGTCGACGTCGACCGGCGGTCCCGTTGGCCCCTTGGTGATCGAGTAGCCCCGGAAGACCGCCCGCCCGGTCGCCAGGATCAGCACCCCGAGCAGCACCGCGACGACCACATCTCCCCGCCCGGCCGCGAACAGCACCACGGCGACCACCACCGCGGCCGCAATCCCCAGCCGAACCAAGCTCCGCCGCATCTCCCTGCCCTCACCAGATGACCTGCTCGGCGTCCCGCCGTATTGTCCTACTCCTCCAGCCGTTCCAGCACGGTGGCGTTGGCCATGCCGCCGCCCTCACACATCACCTGGAGGCCGTAGCGGCCGCCGCTCCGCTCCAGCTCCCCGATGAGGTCGGTCATGATGCGGGCCCCCGAGGCCCCGAGCGGGTGGCCGAGGGCGATCGCCCCGCCGTTGGGGTTGACCCGGTCCCAGTTCGGCTCGACCTCGCGACCCCAGGCCAGCACCACGCTCGCGAACGCCTCGTTGATCTCGATCACGTCCAGGTCGTCCATGCCGAGCCCGGTCTGTGCGAGCACCCGCTCGGTGGCCGGGATCACCCCGGTGAGCATCAGCACCGGGTCGACCCCGGCCAGGGCGAACCCCGTGAACCGGGCCAGCGGCCGGAGCCCCAACCGCTCAGCGGCCGCCCGGCTGGCCAGCAGCAGCGCCGCCGCGCCGTCGGAGATCTGGCTCGAGTTCCCGGCCGTCACCTGACCGTCCGGCCGGAACGCCGGCTTCAGCCCGGCCAGCTTCTCCATCGAGGTGTCGCGCCGCACGCCCTCGTCGGACCGCACCCAGCCGGCGTCCGAACCGGGGACCTCGACCGGGACCAGCTGGGGGTCGAAGTGGCCGGCGTCCTGGGCGGCGGCCGCCCGCTGGTGGGATCGCAGGGCGAACTCGTCCTGCTCCTCCCGCGTCAGGCCCCACTTCTCGGTGATCAGCTCGGCCGAGATGCCCTGGGGGACCAGGCGGCCCTGGTAGCGCTCGTGCATGGCCGGGCCGAACGGCACCCCGGGACCGCTCATCGTCGAGCCCATCGGCACCCTGGTCATGTGCTCGACCCCACCGGCCACGACCAGCCGGTACCCGCCGGCCATGATCCCCTGGGCGGCGAACTGCACCGCCTGCTGGGAGGACCCGCACTGCCGGTCGATCGTGGTCGCCGGCACCTCCTCAGGAAGCCCAGCCGCCAGCCAGGCGTTGCGGGCCAGGTTCACCGACTGCTCCCCGACCTGGGAAACACAGCCCATGATCACGTCGTCCACCAGCATCGGGTCGATCCCGCCGCGCTCAACCAGCGCCCGCAGCACCACCGCCCCAAGGTCGACAGCATGCACCCCCGCCAACCCACCATTCCGCCGCCCCACCGGAGTCCGAACCGCCCCCACCACAACCGGCTCCAACCCCGGTTCCCGCCCAACCTCGCGTCCGGGCTTCCGCCCGCGCTCCGGCTCCGCGACTCCAGGCCCCGTTCCCGGCCCCGCTGCCTGCGACTCCATGGCCTGCCCCTTCCAACAACGCACCACAACCGAAGGTGGCACCCCCCACCGCCCCCGTCAACCAACCGAGGGCGGGGACCCGACCCGCCGGTCCCACCAACCGTGCCAGGCGAGTGCATGGGGCCCGAAGACCCCGGGGCTCGGAACACCCGCGACCTTCCCGACCCGGGGACCCTCCGAGGTCAGCGCTTGGGCCCGAGGGCCGGGCGCTCGAACCGGCTAGCGGGCTACTCGCTCTCCTCGATGGTGACGCGCTCGAGGCGGAGCTCCTCGACCGGGCGGTCCATGGGGTCGCGGTCGACGGCGGTCATGGCGTCGACGACCTCCATGCCCTCGACGACCTCGCCGAAGATGGTGTGCTTGCCGTCGAGCCAGGGCGTCGGCACCTGGGTGATGAAGAACTGGGAGCCGTTGGTGTTGGGCCCGGCGTTGGCCATGGCCAGGTAGCCGGGACGGTCGAAGCGGTGAGGACCGCTGACCTCGTCCTCGAACTGGTAGCCGGGGCCGCCCCGGCCGGTGCCGAGCGGGTCGCCGCCCTGGATCATGAAGTTGGGGATGACCCGGTGGAAGACCGTCCCCTCATAGAGGGATCCCTGCTCCTGCGCGCCGGTGGTCGGGTTGCGCCACGGCTTGCCGCCGGTGGCCAGGCCGATGAAGTTCTCAACCGTCTTGGGGGCGGTGTCGGGGAACAGGCGGACCCGGATCGGGCCCTTGGAGGTCTCCAGGGTCGCGTAGGTGTCGGCCACGCACATCTCCTCGCCGTCGAGGGCTGGCGCTCGGATCGCGACCAGCTCTGGTCGGGGGCCACCCTACCGAACCTGGCCCGATGGCTCATCCCGTCATCCACAGCCGCCGCCGTGACCAATTCGAGTCGGGAGCGCCACCGCACGGATGCACGCTCGCAGCCGCGCCGTGACCGCGCCAGGAGATGCTCTGGCCAGCAGCTTTCCGAAGAGGTGATCGCCATGCGGCTTGTCAGGACCCTCATCGTCACCAGTCTCGTCGCCGTCGTGCTGGCGCTGGTGGCCGCGCCCGCCGGCGCCCAGTCCATCCCCACTCTCGTCGACGTCCGGGCCGGCAGCCATGCCGGCTTCGACCGGGTGGTGTTCGAGTTCCGCGGCGCCGTGCCCGAGCACCGCATCGGCTACGTGGACCAGCTGGTCGAGGACGGCAGCGGCGACCCGGTGTCGGTGGCCGGCGCGGCCGACCTGGAGGTCGTCTTCCAGGGTGCCAACGCCCACCGGGAGAACGGGTCGCCGACCATCAGCCCGCGGCGGTTCTCGCCCGGCCTGCCCGCCGTCAAGGAGATCGCCCAGCTGGGCGACTTCGAGGCCGTGGTCAGCTACGGCATCGGCGTCGACCAGCGGCGCCCGATCGAGGTCTCCACCCTCTCCAACCCCTCGCGCCTGGTGATCGACATCGCCACAACGGGGGCTGGCGGCTCGGCCGGCGGCGACACCGGCTCGCTGCCGTTCACCGGGTCCCGGAGCCCCCAGCTCCTGGTCACCGGGCTCGCCCTGCTGGCCACCGGGGCGACCGTGCTGGCGCTGGCCCGCAGGACCCGGGTCGCGTAAAGGCGTCGCCGGGGGACCGGGGGCCTCCGGCGGCCACTCGAGGCAGCCGCTCTGGACGCAGGGCGGCTGCCTCGCTGCCGTCCGCCATGCGCCGGGAAGGCTACGATGACCGGCACGGCAACCGGAGGTGCCCCCGGGCACGGAGACGAGCACATGAACGGCCATGTCCAGGACGACCTGCCGGCGCTGCTGGCCGGCGAGCTGTCGCCCTCGGCGGCGGCGGCCGTGCGCGCCCATCTGGCCGTCTGCGACCGGTGCCGGGCCGAGC
>DATENJ010000270.1:0-21581 GCA_035275125.1 Actinomycetes bacterium
GCGGGCGTCAAAGGCCACCGCCGGGTCGCTGATGGCACTGAAGGTGCCTGGAGGGGTAGCCACAGTGGTGGTGGCGGGCAGGAAGCCGTTGGTCCAGGTGGCGCCGTTGTTGGCCGAGCGCGCAAAGCCGATATTGGCGGCGCCGCCGCCGGGGATCCGGCCGACTTGGAAGGCCGACACGATCGTGCTGCCAGCGACGAAGGTGTCGGGCTCGACCTCGGTGCGGTGCTGGCTGGCGGCATTGGTGTAGGGGTCGGCGCTCACCTGGGTCACCGGTACCGCGGCAACGCCCGGAGTGGCGGCGATCAGGACCAGGACGGTGGCGAGGGTGGGAAGGGCAAGGCGAGCGAACCGCATGGCGACCCCCGACAGTCAGGCCCGATGTCTGTGCCCGTCGCTCGCGCCAGTGAACCCCGCACGGCAGCGGCATGGTTCGTCTCGGACCGGTTGTCAACTGACGGATCATCGCGCACAACGTCGCCTATGTGAAGGGTTTCGCGACGCTGCGCCGGTTAGGCCTGTTCTGCGCAGGTTGAAACGTCTAGGATGATCCGCGGCCACGCTGCAATGTCGCAGGGGGCGTGCGGTGGGTGTTCGGGGGAACAGACCGCAAGGCAGCCCGTGCGGGGCCGGGGAAACCGGCGCCCGGGCGCCGCCGACCCCACGCGGGTAATCGGACGGTCTTCCTTCGGTTCAAGGAGCGTGTCCGTGAAGCGAACCCGTGCCATCCTGCTCATCCTGACCACGATCGCAGTCATGCTGGCGATGACAGCCCCGCCGGGGGCGACGGCCAGCCAGCCCACCCCCCGCTGGGTCTTGCACACCCAACGGTTCTCCGGCGGCATCTCCAACGGCGTGCGGGCGATGGTCAGCCCGGCGGCGGTCGCCGCCCGGGCCAGGCACCTGCGGGCCAGCGGCACCGCGGCCGCGCCAGCGCTGGCCAACGTGCAGATGAACGACGACTCCAACCCACCGCTGCCCCAAAACGAGACCGCGGTCGCCTACAACACCCGCAACCCGTTGATCGCCGTGGCCGCCTCCAACGACTACGTCAGCGGCGGCGTCGCGATCATGCGCACCACCAACGGCGGCCAGAGCTGGCGCACCACCCGGGTCACCCCTCAGTTCCGAGGAACCGGGGATTTCTGCAGCGGCGGCGACCCGGCAGTCGCCTACAGCCACCGCGACCGCGCCTTCTACATCTCCCAGCTGTGCTTCTTTCGAGCCCTGCCGTTCTCCGAGGTCCACGTCATCAAGTCGGTCGACAACGGCCAGACCTGGACACCGGGCCGCCAAGCCGCCCGGGCGGCCAGCAACTTCGACTACACCGCCGGGACCGTCGACGACACCATCTTCAACGACAAGGAATACATCGCCGTCGACAACACCCCGACTAGCCCCCACTACGGGCGGCTGTATGTCACCTACACCAAGTTCCACCTGCTAGCCGACGGATCCAGCGACTACTGCCCGATCCAGCTCGCCTACACCGACACCATCCCCACCAGCGACCCGTCACTGACGACGTTCAGCCACACCCCTGTGGTCCCTGATGCCCCCGGCGCCGGCGGGATGGGTGAGTCGGCCAACCAGTTCAGCGTGCCCCAGGTCGAACGCAACGGGACCCTGGACATTGGCTATGCTCTGGAGGAATGCAACAGCTCCCTGGACCACGGCTTCCGCTTCCAGAAGTCGACCAACGGCGGAACCAGCTTCCTGGCCGCCCCGGTCCAAGTCGACAAGCCGGGCCAGTTCGTCGACAACCCCGACCCCGGTGACCTGCTGCCACCGACCGTGTTCCGGGCCCCCAACACGCTGTCAATCGACTACAGCCACAAGACCGGCACGCTGACCTACCTGTACCAGAACTACGTCAACGGGGCCGTCTCCGGCGCCGACATCTCGGTCCAGCAGTCCCACGATGGCGGCCTGCACTGGAGCGACGCCCGCTTCCTCAGCACCCAGGCCGGCAGCCCGGCCCGCAACGACCAGTTCTTCCCCTGGGTCGACTCCAGCCCGGACGGGAATCTGTACGCCATCTGGTTCGACCGCCGCCGCGACCCGGCCAACCGCAACATCGACACCTGGCAGGCGACCTCAACCAACGACGGGGCGAGCTGGCAGCAACGCCGCATCAGCACCCGCTCCTGGAACCCGGACCTCGGGTTCTTCACCTCTGGGGCGTTCATCGGCGACTACAACGGCATCGCCGCCTCCAACCGGGCCGTCTACCCGGTCTGGACCGACGGCCGCAACAACGCCATTGAACGCACCGGCATCGGCGAGACCGACATCTTCACCAACGTCGAGCTCCGCTAGCCGGCCGTCAGGTGGGGCCATCGGTTCCCCGATGGCCCCACCCCAGCGTCCAAGCAACCGTGTTCGCCATATCTGCGCAACGAGGCGACACGATGCTGACCGCAAGGACCGAGCAGACAAGGCCCCGTCGGCAGGGCGGTAGCCGCGATACTGGGCGGCCCGCCGGCTCGGCACGGCGGGCCGCCCTGATGGCTGCTAGCGCCGGGCGAAGTAGATGTTGGGGTCGTGACGGCCGTTGGGGTACAGCCAGTTGCGGACCCGGTCACGGTTGTCGCCCCAGGCGAAGTACTGGCGGCGCCCGTCGCTGATCAGCGCACGGGAAGCGGTAGGAGAAGCCCGCCGCGGTGAGTCGCAGCCTGCGAAGCCGGGGTGAACCGTTCGTCCACCCCGGCTTCAGCGCCCACGAAGGTGTCCGCCTCCTCCTACTGCAGCAGGTGGTCGAGCGCCCGGCCCATCACTGCGTTGCGTTCGGCTGCAGTCGAGACGCCCTCCAGTCCGAACCCCAGCAACAGCGAGTGCGGCGTGGCGATCGCGTTGCCGACCGGGAAGCCCGAGGCGTCGGTTCGGATGAAGCTGTTGACGTTGGAAGCGGTGCCCTCAGGCGGTCCGGTGACCGCCCAGCCGTCCAGGCCGGCCTCGAACGAGGTGCTGGTGCCGTCGGGGAGCGTGATGTCGTCCAGGAAGACTCCGATGCCCTGGGTCGCCCAGTCGCTGGCGTAGGCGATGGAGATCTCGACGGTCTTGCCGGCGTACGCCGAGAGGTTGATGCTCCACTCCTGCCAACCCCCCGAGTTGCCGCTCGCCGCGTTCCACGCGCCGGTGGTGCCGGTCGGGGCACACGCCGAAGCGCCGGTCTGGGTCTGGTAGTGATCGAGATGCGGGTGGAGGGTCCGCCACCCGCCCGAGTTCTCCTGCTTGCAGCTCTCACCAGTGGCCTGCGTCGTGTGCCCGTTGGCGTCCGGTAGCGTCGTCCAGTCGTTACCGCCTGGAGTGCGCGCCTCCACGAACAGGTGGTCCCAGTCGGCCTCGGTGTCGTAGGACGTCCAGAAGGTCATCGACCCACCGGCTGCTGGCACGGCGACCTCGCGGGTGAGCCGCTTGTAGGAGACGTCGGCGATCTGCGAGTAGACGTACTGGGTTCCGGTGTGGGGGTCGAACGGACCACCCGGCTTGGCGTATCGCGCCGCGGGCCAGCTGTCGAACTGCTTGAACTGGTCGGTCGGCAGGACGCCGCTGGTCGTGAGGAACGACGACCTCCGGAAGGTGTTACCCGCGAAGACGGGATCGTTGAGGCCCCACGAGAGATCCGTGAACGGGTCGTCGACGCCTGTCGAGCCGAACGCTGTGCCTCCGGCGTGACCGTCGTTGGCCACCGGGAGGTACGCGCCCAGGTAGTACTGCAGCACGTCCTGGACCTGGTCACCACCGCCGAACGAGCCCCACAGCGGCAGGCAGCGCCGCGGGTCTATGCCTGCGGGCGGCGGGTTGCAGGCGACCTGGCCCTTGGGGTCGTAGAGCTGGTTGCCCACGGCGGCCTGGGCGTACTGCTGGCCGGCGGAGTCGCCTGCGAGCATCACCTTGCCACCCTCGTTCATGTACGAGCGGAACTCCAGGATCTCGTCGAGCGCCAGTCGGTCCGCATTGCCGCCGGCCCGGCCGGCGGTGCGGGTGACCAGGTCGTCGCCGGTCTCCCAGACGACGGCGTCGTAGTGGCTGAGCACGCCCAGGGCGTCCGGGGCGAGCCGCCCGGCGGCGTCGATGTCGTAGACGTCGGCCTGCTGGCTGTTGGCGGCCAGGGCGTCGACGTACGTGTTGGCGTAGTGCGGACCACCCGGAGTCTGCACCGGCGAGGCGCCGGTGTAGTCCTCGGCCGCCACGACGAGCACCCGGTTACCGCTCTCGGAGACGGCCTGGTAGGTGAATGAGTCACTGCGCTGGCCGCCACCCTCGAACCAGACCTCGACCGAGTCGCCGGGGTCGGTTCCGGTCACCACGCCTCGCATCTGGTGGTAGTAGACGGACGCCGGGTTGTACCTCGACCCGCCTCCCCACTCGGAGGTGGATGCCGACTGCACCGGTCCGCCGTTGATGCGGTACTTCACGGTGACGGCGCCGAGGGTCCGCTTGGCGAGCACGGCGACCGGTTGCGGGTCGCCGTACGACTTGGTGAAGCTCAGCTGGACCCCCGGGTTGCTGCTCTTGTAGGGGTCTTCGCTGTCGACGTAGAACGGCTTGGTCGTGATACCCGTGACCGTCTTCGGGTTGGCGGGATCGACCGCCGAGCGGGCCACCGACATCGCGAAGGGCAGGTTGCGCTCGAACTCCGCCTGCACCAGCGCATCGTCGTCGGGGAAGACGAAGCCACACCCGTCACACCCCGCGGACAGCTCCGGCGTCCACGCCAGTGCGCCGGTGGTGGCGTGCGCGTAGTCGGTGGTCTCACCGTTGGTGACGTAGAGGACGTCCGAGCTCAGGCCCGGGTGGAACTGGGCGATCGCCGGGTCGTCCAGGTTGCCGGACATGGCGTAGTAGATCGGGTCGTCCGCGGTGGGCGTGCTGGTCTGCCAGCCCTCGGCGTAGAGAAGCCACTGGCCGTTGGAGTGGTAGTTGACCTGGAACGCGAACCCGATCCGGTCGAGCAGGCCGACCATCGCCCGGGTCTCCGGCTCCGACGTCGGCGCCGGGCCCCGGTAGGTGTCACTGGACTGGATGGACGACGACCCCTCGTTGTCGTACCCCCAGTGGTTGGGGAAGTTGCGGTTGGGGTCGACGCCATCGCCGACCTGCGTCTGTCCGTCGCCGTTGTTGTCGCGGAGGTTCTTTCGCCAGAGCCGCTCGTGGTCGAACGTGTACTGGTAGCCGTCGGGGTTGGCCACGAGGATGAACCAGTACTCGTTCGTCTGCAGAAGCTTGCGGACCTCACGGTCGTTGGCCCGCCACCGGGCGATGAAGTGGTTCATCAGCCGCCGGTTGACCTCGGTCGAGATCCATTCGCGCGCGTGCTGGGTAGAGCTGTAGAGGACGGCCGGACGCTTGCCGTCCGGTTGCTCCTGAGCGCTCTGGGTCAGCTTGACCGCGATGATCTCGCGACCCTGGCCGGTGTGGCCGAGGACCTCGAGCTTCACCAGTTGGGGGTTGTTGCGGGCCGCAGCGTAGAGCTGGTCGCGGATGCCGCCGGTCTCGTCGTACGAGCGCCAGACGGTGAATCCGTTGGCGGCCTGTTCGGCCGCGAACGCCCGGACAGTCTTGCCCCCCTTGACCCGGGTCAGCTTCAGGTCGACTCCCTTGCCCCGGAGCCGCTCGGCCTGGGCCTGGTCGAGGACCATGTCGAGCTCGATGCCGTTCGCGACCAGTCGCTGGCCGCTCACTTCGATGCCCTGCTGGGCGATCGTGGCTATCTCGTCGGCCTGGACCACTGCGGTGTAGGCGTCCAGCCGATCCGAGTCTCTAGCTGCGCTCGGTGCCGCGGACGCGGTCGTGAACCCCATGCAGAGAGCGGCGACTACCGCTGCGACCAGTGAAATGACAAGCGATCGACGCATGCTCCACCTCCCGCGGGGCGCAGGCGGGACGCATCCCGACTACTACCACCACCACCACCGACATACGTTTGAACGGCGCCGACGCTGCCGGCGTTACGGTCGACCAGGCGAACCCTCCGGTCGCGACCCGGACCGGCCGGCCGGGGCGTTCGCGCCGCAGACGTAAACGGCCCCGGGGTCCTCCCAGCCGGGGCCGTTCGTCGCGCATAGCTCTAGATAGAACGCTTGCCGGCCGTTAGGCATTACATCGGGTCGAGCTTGGCAGGGCGTTCCTCGGGGCGCGCATGGCCTGACGTCGAACAAGGCAGAGGAGAGAGGAGCACCAATGGAGACGACCGCTGTGCCGGTGGCCGTGGTCACGGGGGCCGCGCAGGGGATCGGCCGCAAGGTGGCCGAGGCGCTGGCCGGCGAGGGCTATACGCTGGCCCTGACTGACCTGCGGGAGCCGGCCGAGACGCTCGAGGCGGTCCGTGGCCGCGGCGCCGAGGCGGTGGCGGCCGTCGGTGACGTCACCTCCCAGGCCGACGTCGCCGCCCTGGCTGAGCAGGTACGCCGACAGTTCGGCGGCGCCAGCGTGCTGGTCAACAACGCCGGCATCGCGCTGCTGGCGCCCGCCGAGCAGACCACGCCGGCGCAGTGGCGGCGGGTGCTGGAGGTGAACCTGACCGGACCGTTCCTGCTGTGGCGGCAGTTCGGAGCGATGATGCTGGGCGCCGGCAGCGGGTCGATCGTCAACGTCGCCTCGATCGCCGGGCTGCGAGGAATCGCCGACCGTGCCGCCTACAACGCCAGCAAGCACGGCCTGGTCGGGCTGACCCGGACGCTGGCGGCCGAGTGGGGCGGTCGAGGCGTGCGGGTCAACGCGGTCTGCCCTGGCTGGGTCAAAACCGAGATGGACATCACCGCCCAGGCGAGCGGCGCCTACAGCGACGACGACATCGTCGGACAGGTGCCCATGGGCCGGTTCGCCGCGCCCGAGGACGTTGCCGCGGCGGTGGCGTTCCTGGCCGACCCGGCCCGCAGCGGGTTCATCAACGGCGTCGCCCTGCCGGTGGACGGCGGCTGGACCGCCGACGCCAGCTGGACCGCCCTGCGCCTGGGCAAACGCCAAACCTGACCCGATTCAGTTGGAGCGACAGACAACCTGCCGCGCCTGCCAACCTCGTGGACGCGCTCGTCGGCTCGACGTTCACGGGCATCCGCGCCTAGCGGCGCGACCGCTACTGGCGGGCGCCCGTGTAGGTGGTGCAGTAGCGCGTGCTGGTCCCCCACGTGTTCTCCGCCCAGACGCAGACGTAGACGTGGTGGACCCGTGCGTTCGTCCAGTCGAAGTGGGTCGACTTCCCGTAGCCGCTGGCCGAGGCGTTGCGGGTCCAGAGGATGTAGCCGTCCGATCGGATCCCCTGGGCCCGCAGCTTGGCGGTGCGGTTGTCGGACGACTTGTCCTGGAGGTAGCCGAACATCCGGAAGGACCCGTTGCAGTCCCCCTGGGAGGCCGGGTTGTGCAGCAGCGCCGGGGCCGCGCCGAGGTCGGCGTGGCCGATCATCAGGCAGTCGGCGTGCGCCGCGGGGGCCAGCAGGAATGTCGTGCCCAGCAGGGCCAGGGCGGTCGACAGGGTGGCGACGATGAGGCGGCGGAGTACGCGCATGGCAACTCCTTGCTGATGACTAGGCGGGATAGGTCGGCGATTGATAGGTGCCGCTGCAGTTGTCCGTGGCGTTGTTGATGTCGCGGCAGACCTTCACCTTCACGCGGATCATGTCGGTGAACGCTGATGCCATGTCGTCGAGGCTCATGTAGGACGTCGCAAAGGTGGTCGTTCCGTTGCCGCAGTCCGTGACCCGATCGGAGCCGACGCTGAACCACAGGTGCAGGACAGAGTCATGGTGGTCAAAGGTCGTCACGACATAGGCGCAGTGTCCGTCGGCCTTCGTGTCTGCAATCCGTAGGTGGTTGTAGACGTAGCCGTTCTTGACCTCGATGGTGCCGCTGCCTGCCGCGCCGGTCGTCGAACGACTCCAGGTGTCGAGGACCGCCGCGGAGGCCGGAGCGACCCAGAGCATGGTGGCGATGACGACCGCCGTGACAACAGCCGCGCCTGTGCGCAGCCTCCACCGGCGATTTCTGTGTTGCATGCGGGTACCTCCCAGTGCAGTGATGTTGTCCCTGGCGGATGCCCGGGCCGGACCCTCCGCTTCGCCGCGTTGCTCCTAGGAAGGCTTCGCGATCCATCACCTCAGCTTTCGTGCACGGCGGCTCGAGAATCACGCTGACCGTACGGTGAGCTGCTAGGCGGCGACTGGATCGCGAATGGACCCGGCCGGGCAACGGCCAAATGGAAAACAGCAAGCCCAGGGCGCCGAGCAAGCGTCGCGATGGTGCCGAGCGGCAGAAAGGGGCAGTATCGCAGCGGCAGGAGCGAAGGTCCGGGGTGGCCAGATCGAAAGGCAGGCCCGTCGTGGGGCAATCCTCAACGCTTGGCGGGCTGCTGCGGTTCTATCGGATGCGCGCCGGCCTGACCCAGCAGGAGTTGGCCGGCCGGGCCGGAATGAGCGTCCGCGCGCTGCGCGACCTGGAGCACGGTCGGGTCCGGCACCCGCGATCACGATCCGTGGGGCGGTTGGCGACCGCCCTGCGGCTCGCCGATGTCGACTACGCCAGCCTGATGGCGACCGCGGACGTGGCAGCGCCGGCGGTCGCCGCCGGCCGGCTGCGGATCGACGTGCTTGGGCCGCTGTCGGTCCGGCGCGGCGACGCCGTTGTCGAGGTCAGGCAGGCCAAGCTCCGCGTTCTGCTCGGCCTGCTCGGGTTGCAGCCCGGACAGATGGTGCCGCGCCAGGAGCTCGTTGACACGCTCTGGGGCGAGCAGCCGCCCGACACCTGCCTGGAATTGATTCACACCTATGTCGCGCGCCTTCGTGACCTGCTCGAACCCGGCCGGCCACGGCGGACGTCCGGGATGGTGGTGGTGCTCGGCACAGGCGGCTATCGGCTTGATGTGGATGCCAATGCGCTCGACGTGTTGGCATTCGATGACCTGGAGTCGCGGGGCCGGGCGGCCTGGCGCGCTGGTGACCTGGACGCGGCCCAGGCGCTGTTCGGACAGGCCGTCCAGCTGTGGCGCGGACCGGTGCTGGCCGACCTCGGCTCCCAGCTCCGCCAGCATCCCGCCGCGGTGCGGCTCGCCCAGCGGCGCCTGTCGGTCGCCGTCGCCCACGCCGACCTGGCCATCGAGCGTGGCCGCTGGCAGGCAGCAGCGGGGCCGCTGGTTGGCCTGTGCGCCGAGGAGCCGTTCCACGAGGGCCTGCATGCGCGCCTCATGCTGGCCCTGGCCGGCGGCGGCCGGCAGGCCGAGGCACTGCGGCTGTTCGGCGACCTGCGGGCCCGGCTCGCCGACGAGCTCGGGGTCGAGCCCGGTGACGAGCTCACCCAGGCCCAACTCCGCATCCTGCGCGGCCAGTTGTCCGGTCCCTCCGGGGCAGGCCCCGCCGGCGAGGATCACCGAGGTGGGCCAACCAGCACGGCGCATCGGCCGGCCAGAGCGGCCGTCATTGCCCAGCTCCCCCCGGACGTCGCCGGGTTCACCGGCCGCGCGGTCGAGCTGGGCCGGCTGAACCGGCTCGAGCAGCCGGACGCTGATCCCATGGCGGTGCCGATCACGGTGATCACCGGGACGGCTGGGGTTGGCAAGACCGCCCTGGCGGTGCACTGGGCTCACCGGGTCCGCGACCGCTTTCCCGGCGGGCAGCTCTATGTCAACCTGCGCGGCTACCAGGCCACCCCACCGCTGCGCCCGCTGGAGGCGCTGACCGGATTCCTGCGCGCACTGGAGGTGCCCACCGACCAGATCCCGATCGATGCCGAGGAGGTGGCTGGGCTGTACCGCAGCCTGCTGGCCGACAGGCGCATGCTGGTGGTGCTCGACAACGCTCGCAGCCCCGAGCAGGTCCGTCCGCTGCTGCCGGGCGGCCCTGGCTGTCGAGTCGTCGTGACCGGACGCGACCGGCTCTCTGGGCTGGTGGCCCGCGATGGCGCCGACCTGCTGGACCTGGACGTGCTCAGCCCGGCCGAAGCCCACCTGCTGCTCGGGCGGGTCCTGGGCCAACGGGTCGAAGCGGAGTCGGCGGCGGCCGCCGAACTCGCGCAGGCGTGTGCCTTCCTGCCATTGGCATTGCGGATCGCCGCCGCGAACCTGACCGACCGAGCCCGGACCATCGCCGGCTACGTGGCCGAGCTGCGGGCCAGCAACCGTCTGGTCGCGTTGGCGGTTGACGGGGACGAGCAGGCCGCCGTGCGGGCCGCCTTCGACCAGTCCTATGCCGAACTCACGCCCGAGGCCCAGCGGCTGTTCCGGCTCCTCGGGCTCGTCCCGGGTCCGGACGTGACGTCGGAGGCCGCCGCCGCCCTTGTCGGGACCTCGCCCGAGTCAGCGGCGCAACTGCTGGATCGGCTGGCCGGCGCGCACCTGCTCGGACAGCACGCACCCGGCCGGTTCGGCTTTCACGACCTGCTGCGTCTGTACGCTCGCGGACGCACCGAGGCCGAGGACAGCGAACCCGAGCGGCAGGCGGCGCTGGGGCGGCTGCTGGACTGGTACCTGCACGGCGCCGACGGCGCCACCCAGCTGTTGTACCCGAACGTGGTGCGGCTCCCGCTCCCTCCGACCACCAGCCAGCTGCCACTCCCGACCTTCGACGGCCGCGCCGAGGCCTTGGCCTGGCTGGACGCTGAACGATCCAACCTGGTCGCCGCCGTCCAGCACGCCGCTGAGCACGGACCGCGACCGTCGGCATGGCTGCTGGCCGACGCCCTGCACGGGTACCTCTGGCAGGGCATGTATGTCGTCGACTGGTCGGCGGTCGCCGATTCGGCGCTGGCCGCCGCCGAAGCCGAGGGCGAGCCAGGGGCCGAGAGCGCCGCCCAGCTGAGCCTGGCTGACCTCAACCTGTGCCTGAGCCGGTACCAGCAGGCCATCGAGCACTACTCGAGGGCGCTGACCCTCAGCCAGCAGACCGGCTGGCTCGAAGCCCAGGCCGCCACCGTCAGTAAGCTGGGCGTCGCCTACGCGCGGTCGGGGCGGCTGGCCGAGGCGGCCGACCACCACCACCAGGCCCTCATGCTGAATCAGCGGATCGGACGGCTCGGTGGGCAGGCCACCAACCTGGGCAACCTCGGCGTGGTCTACCTGGAGCAGGGGCGTCTGGAAGCCGCCTTCGACCATCATTCCCAGGCGCTGGCCCTGTTCGGCAAGCTCGGCTACCGCGACAGCCAAGGCACCGCTCTCGGCTGGCTGGGAGAGATCGATCACGCCAGCGGCCGGCTCGACCGCGCCGTCGACTACGCCAACGCCGCCCTCGCCATCCAACGTGAGGTCGGTGACCGAGGTGGCGAGGCCGACACCCTGCGCACCCTGGCCGGGATCCATCGTGACACCGGCCGCCTCGGGCAGGCGTTCGAACTCGCCACCACGGCCGCCGCCTTGGCCCGTGACACCGGCGAGCGCCGCCTCCAAGCCGACGCCCTCAACACCCTGGCCAGCGTCCAGCTCCACCGCGGGTCACTCCCGCAAGCCCGAGACATCTACGGGCAGGCGTTGGAGCTCGCGCGCTCGACCGAGAGCTTGTATCCGGAGGTCGTCACGCTCGTCGGGCTGGCTACCACCGACCAACGCACCGGCCACCACGATCAGGCGTTGGTGGTCGCCGATCAGGCGCTCACCCTCGCTCGTCGGGCCGGATTCCGGCTCCTCGAAGGCCAGGCGTTGACCACAATCGCCAGCATCCACCTCGCGCAGGACCAGCCCCACCGAGCCATCGAACCTGCCAGCCAGGCCCTGGTCATCCAGCGCGACACCGGTCACCGCCTCGGCCAAGCCCACACCCTGCTGGTCCTCGGCCATGCGCTGCGCACCGAGGGAGCGGAGGCCGCGCTGCCCCACTGGCAGCAGGCACTGGCCCTGTTCACCGAGATCGGCACGCCCGAAGCCGATCACGCCCATGCCCTCGTTCGGACCTGCGCCGCCGCAGCCGACCACCGGTAGCGGAGCTCAGCGACGTCCTCCCCATCGTCTGCTGACCAGGCCGGCAGACGGACCGCGGCGGCGACCGGGACCTCCTCGATCCGGTTCGACCCCGCAGCGGCGATCACGGACGGTCGCTGCCCGGGTTGCCGGTTGCCCGTCGGAGATCCAGGCCGCCTGGCCCAAGCTCTCGTCATAGGACGGGCGCCCGGAGCCTTGTCCGCTGGGGAGGCCACGACATCGCCTTGATCGGAATTGACCACGGCTCGCCGTGCGTCCGATCCTCGGGAGAATAACGGTCGCCTGACCTCGACCGGAAGGCAGCAAGCCTATGAGCGACAACCCGTTCCCTGCCGAACGCACCGCAGTCATTACCGGGGCCGCCTCCCCGCGTGGTATCGGGCGCGCCACCGCCGAGCGGCTGGCCCGCGACGGCTGGTCGATCGCCATCCTCGACCTCGACGGGAAGGCCGCCGAGCGGACGGCCGCCGAGATCGGCGGCGACCGGTCGGTGGCCTCGCTCGGCGTGGCCGCCGACATCGTCGACCCGGACTCGGTCGAGGCGGCCATCGCCCAGGTCGAGGCCAGTCTGCCGCCGATCATCGGCCTGGCCAACGTGGCCGGGGTGAGCTCTCCGGTCGACTTCCTTGACCTCACCCTCGCCGAATGGGACCGCGTCTTCGACATCAACATGCGGGGCGCGTTCCTGGTGACCAGGCGGGTCGTGCCCGCGATGCTGGCCGCCGGGGTCGGCCGCATCGTGAGTGTCTCGTCGGCCTCGGCCCAGCGCGGCGGCGGGACCTACTCCAAGGTGCCCTACAGTGCCTCCAAGGCGGCGCTCATCGGCTTCAGCCGGGCGCTGGCCCGCGAGCTCGGTCCGCACGGGATCACGGTGAACTGCGTGGCGCCGGGGCCGATCGACACCGACATCATGGGTGGGACCCTGACCCAGGAGCGCAAGGCCGAGCTGGGCGCCCACGGCATGATCGGCCGGGTGGGCACGGTGGCTGAGGTGGCAGCCCTGATGGCCTACCTGCTCAGCCAGGACGCCGGCTACATCACCGCCGCGACCTACGACATCAACGGCGGCCTACAGGTCTCCTGACGTCGAGGACACGGGCGGACTGGACGGCCAACCTGCCCCCGGCGCGGGTGGAACCGGATAGAGCGACCGATCCGTAAGAAGAGGGACGAGGGTGGCTGAGGCTAACCGCTGGTCGCGCCGAGGTTGAAGACGATCTCGCAGTCACAGCACACATGCCGCTGGCGGCGAATGGCGGCGAGGGAAGCCTTCTGTTGGAGACCCATCGCGGTGAGGACCTCGCGAGAATAGGCGAACGGATCCTCACCCTTGCCGCACCGCCATTGGTAACTGCCAGGCTCGTCGCTACGCTCGCGAAAGTTGAGCCGCTGCTCCAAGCGGTCGATGAACTCCTGCCAACGAGGATGGCCGATGCTGAGCTGGTCCATGTGCGATCCCGCCTTTAACTAATTGCGTTTGCCTGCAAGGTAGTGCCGGTGCTGCAGAGGTGCTGGCGGATATCCACAGGGTGGCATCGAAGCTGGACGCCCGATCGTGCGGTCGGCAGACCAGGGTCATGAGCATTGGAAAGCGGCGGTATTGGTCCTTGACACGCCCTGGACGTTTCTCACCGCTGGCGCTCGGACAATCGCCGCATTATGGTTCTGGTCTTGATCTACCAGGGAACGGTGCCGTGTCCGTCCTGGAAGGTGCCGGTTGGCCCGTCCGGTGGCAGGGTTGCCAGGTGGACGATCGCGTCGGTGCCTTCGGTGACGGTCTGGGTGCCGCGGTGGTTGTTGAAGTCGGTCCCGGTAAAGCCCGGGTCGGCCGCGTTCACCAGGATGCCGGGCAGCGCTCGCGCGTACTGCACCGTCAGCATGGTCAGGGCCGCCTTGGTGGCCGGGTAGACCGGCAAGGTCACCGCGTTTTCCACCGCGCCGGGTTGCAGGATGCGGTGAAACGAACCGACGCCGCTGGACACGTTGACGATCCGCGGATGCTCGGCTGCACGCAGCAGGGGCAACAACGCGTGTGTCACCCGGATGGGGCCGAAGACGTTGATCCCAAATCCCTCCATCGCGGCGTCCGCGGTCAACTCCTCAGCGCCTCCGCGTGGTGCCGCCGTGCCCGCGTTGTTGATCAGGACGTCGAGGTGCCCGTATTCGTCGCGTACCCAGGCCGCCGCCGCCTGGACGCTGTCGTCGCCGGTCGGGTCGAGCTGGATGAAGGTCGCACCGAAGATCAGCTTGGCCGGGGGTGTCGCAGGCCACAGGGTGGGGGGTGTTGCCGGTCAGCGCTCGTCACGAGGTGAGGGGACGACAACCACGGGGCAGACGGCGTGCAGCACCGCGGCATGGCTGACCGACCCAAGGAGCAGCTCGGAAAAGCCGCCACGTCCCCGTGATCCGACCACCAGCAGGTCGGCGTCGACCGACAGCTGCACCAATGCCTCGGCTGGGTGTCGGTCCTCCACTACCGTCGGATGCACCTGGACCCCCCTGAGCGTCTCCGCGAGCTCACCGAGCAGCGCCTCAAGGAGCTCGTCAGCCTGGCCGCGGACGGCCGCCTCGAACGCCTCTCGACCCTGCACCGACGCGGTCAGTTCCGGCTCGGGCACTCCACCCGCCCCGACGGACGCATCATAGGTATGCGCGGATGAGAAGTAGACCGGCCCCGCCAGATTCTTGCCACGGTAGGCGTGCACCACCTGCAGCACCGCCTGCCGCAGGCGCGCCTCGGCGGCCGCCCAGGCAAGGGCCCGCCTCGCGTTGGGCGAACCATCAACGCCAACCACGATCCTGCCCACTCGGTGCACCTCCATGACCGGACTTGGATGCCCGGAACGCCTCGGCTTGCACTGGTCGACCAATATCCCAGAACGCAACTCCGGGGTCGAGGCGGCAGCGGATGCTAGGTAGTAGCGGAACTTGCCGGTCGAGGGCCTCTTGGGCACAGACTTGGCGGCCGTGTCGGTCGTCGCTGTAGGAGGTCCGAGGTGTCGGCCCGTGTGATCGTCCAAGCGCCATCCCACCTGGGTCTGCGCGCCGCCGGGGTCGAGGGCTTGCCTGAGGCCCTGCTCGCGGCCGGGTTCGCCGAGCGGGTCGGCGCCCGGCGCGGCACCCGGCTGGCTCCCCCGGCCTTCGACCCGGCCATCGACGCCGGCACGGGCCTGCTCAACCCCCACGGGCTGCGCGACTACGCACCGCGGCTCGCAGACGCCGTCGGCGCCGTCCTCGACGAGGGCGCGTTCCCGATCGTGCTCGGCGGCGACTGCACCATCCTGCTCGGCATCACCCTCGCCCTGCGCCGCCGCGGCCGCTACGGCCTGCTGTTCCTCGACGGCCACGCCGACTTCTACCAGCCCGAGGCCGAGCCGACCGGCGAGGCCGCCTCGATGGAGCTCGCCCTCGCCACCGGACGCGGCCCCGACCTCGTCACCGACCTCGAAGGCCGGCGCCCGCTCCTGCGCGACGAGGACGTGGTGGTGTTCGGGTTCCGCGACGCCGAGGCCGCCGCGGCCGAGGGGAGCCGGCCCCTGGCTCCGACCATCCACGCCATCGACCTGGCGTCGGTCCGAGAACGAGGCGCCGGGCGGGCAGCCCGCGACGCCCTCGCCCACCTGGAACGGACCGGCGGCCCCACCGGGTTCTGGGTCCACCTCGACGTCGACGTCCTCGACGACGCCATCATGCCCGCGGTCGACTACCACCTCCCCGACGGGCTGACCTGGGAGGAGCTGACCGGCGTGCTCCGGACGGCGGTCGCCAGCGACCACGCCACCGGCCTCGACATCACGATCTTCAACCCCACCCTCGACCCCGACGGCGGGGTTGCCCGCGCTCTCGTCGACGCCCTGGTCGCTGGTCTCACCCCATGAGCTCGCCGGGACGACCGGGAGGCGAGCCGGTCGACGCGCTCACCAGTTGACGCCCGGCCGGCCAGCCACAGCGGCGCTCATGAGGAGCGGCGACCTGGTAACGCGTGGCCGTCAGCGCGCTCGCATCCTGTTGTTGCGTGGGTTGTGCTCGACCTCGGCCATCCCGAGTGCTTCGAGCACCGGCGGCACGTAGTTGCCGAACCGGCCACGTAGGCCCTTCTTGAGGCCGTACCAGCCGCCGACCGGGTTGTCGGCGGACCTGCCCCAGGCCTCGACGGTGTCCGGCTTCGCCTGCTTCTGCTCGTCGGCGTTGCCCAACGGCATCCAGTCGTCGCGCTTGGCCAGCATGGCGTGGAGGTCCTCGATGCAGCGCAGGTGGTAGCGGAGCTGTGTGGCGCCGACCTGCACGACCAGTGCGGGCGGCGCGGCATCGGGATCCCGGTAGGCCTCGAACTCCGAGGTGCCCGGAGGGGTCTTCAGCACCCACGGGTCCTGCGCTGTTCCCGAGCCCTCCACGTCGTTGCCTGCCACGGCGTCTCCTCCCCTTCGAAGTCACGGTCACCTGCTCGCCCGCAGCTTACCGGCCAAAGATGACATCTGTTGTCATGAATACAGCGGCTCGAGATACTGCTCTCATGCGAGCAGGCCGGCTGATCACTCTGATGCTCATCCTCCAACGGCACGGGCGGGTGACCGCCGCCGAGCTCGCACGACGGCTGGAGGTCAGCGAACGGACCGTGCTGCGGGACGTCGAGGCGCTCTCCGGCGCGGGGGTGCCCGTCTACGCCACCCGTGGAGCGGGCGGCGGCTTCGAGCTGCTCGAGCGCCGCACCCCAGAGCTGGCCGGCATCACCCAGTGGCGCCCGGGAGAGCGGCGGCCTGGCCGACCACGACGGGCAACGGTGCGCATCTCACCCGAAGGCCGGCAGACGGCCGCGCTGCTCGGACGCCTCCAGCCCCTTCGGGTGACCCATGACGTGCCACCGGACAGCCATGGGTGGCTCCAGGCGAGGTTCCGTCTCAATTCCCTCGAAGGCGCGGCGGTCGAGGTGCTGTCGCTCGGGCCGCACGTCGAGGTCCTCCAACCCGACGGGCTCCGCGACCACGTCGCGGAGCTGGTCCACCGCACCGCGCTGCTCTACCCCGGCCCTCCATCCCACACCCGCTGACCGCGGGGCCGCCCCGACTCTTGGCACTGCGCGGCAGGCCGAGCGGTCGAGTGCGGTTCATCCATTTTGGGTGAAGATCAGGATCCGACCGACCGCTATGGTCGCCGTAGGGACGACAGAGTGGAGGGCCATGACGAACGCCGAACGGGAGCGGGTCGAGGGATTCGGGCGCCTGGAGGACGGGCTGCGCCAAGCCGGCGACTGGTACCTGTGGGGTCCGTACCTGAGCGAGCGGCAGTGGGGCACGGTGCGGGAGGACTACAGCGCCGACGGTGACGCATGGACCTACCTGCCCCACGACCACGCGCGGTCGCGCGCGTACCGGTGGGGCGAGGACGGCATGGCCGGCTTCTCGGACGTGGAGCAGCTTCTCTGCCTGGGCCTGGCGCTGTGGAACGGTCGCGACCCGATCCTCAAGGAGCGGATGTTCGGCCTGACCGGTGCCCAGGCCAACCACGGGGAGGACGCCAAGGAGTACTGGTGGTACCTGGACGCCATCCCCAGCCACGCCTGGAACCGCTGGCGCTACCACTACCCGCAGGCCGCCTTCCCCTACGACGACCTGCTCGCCGGCAACGGCCGGCGGAGCAAGTTCGACCCGGAGTACGAGCTGCTCGACACCGGCGTGTTCGACGAGGACCGGTACTGGATCGTCGAGGTCGACTACGCCAAGGCCGACCCCACCGATCTGCTCATGGTGGTCAGGCTGACCAACGCCGGTCCCCAGGAGGCCACACTGCATGTGCTCCCGACCGCGTGGTTCCGCAACACCTGGTCCTGGGAGACGGATGCGTCCAGGCCGCTGCTTCGGGGTCGCGAGGGCGGGACGGTCGCCATCGCCCATCCCTTCCTCGGCGACCTGGAGCTGCTGGCGGGCGCCGGGCCGGACGGGGTCGCCCCGACCGCCCTGTTCTGTGAGAACCAGACCAACACCCAGCGCCTCTACGGCGAGTCCGGTCCGACCCCGTACCCCAAGGACGGGATCAACGACCATGTCGTGCACGGCGCGGCCACCGTCAACCCCGACCGGCACGGCACCAAGACGGCGATGTGGTACCGGCTCGACGTCGGGCCGGCGGCAACGGTGGAGCTGCGGCTCCGCCTGCGGCCGGAGGGCGGCGCGCCTCCTGGCCGCGAGGCGCTCGGCGCCGACTTCGACCGGGTCGTGGCCCAGCGCCGGCAGGAGGCTGACGCGTTCTACGCCGAGCTCACCCCGCCCGACGTGCCGGCCGACCAGGCGACGGTCATGCGGCAGGCGTTCGCCGGGATGCTGTGGAGCAAGCAGCTGTACACCTACAACGTCGCGCGCTGGCTGGAGGGCGATCCGACCCAGCCTGTCCCCCCGGCGTCCCGCCGCGGGGGCCGCAACGCCCACTGGGCCACCTTTGACGCCTTCGACCTCATGTCCATGCCCGACAAATGGGAGTACCCCTGGTTCGCGGCCTGGGACCTCGCCTTCCACTGCGTCTCCCTCGCCCACGTCGACCCGGCGTTCGCCAAGTACCAGCTGCTGCTGCTGTGCCGGGAGTGGTTCCAGCATCCCAGCGGGGCGCTGCCGGCCTACGAGTGGGACTTCGGGGACGTGAACCCGCCGGTCCAGGCCTGGGCGGCACTCGAGGTGTTCGCCATCGACGGCGCCCGCGACCTGGACTTTCTCAGCCGGGTGTTCGACAAGCTGCTGGTGAACTTCACCTGGTGGGTGAACCGTCAGGACGCCAACGGCTCGAACCTGTTCGAGGGCGGCTTCCTCGGCCTGGACAACATCGGGCCGATCGACCGGTCCCATCTCCCGGTCGGCGGCACGCTCGAGCAGTCCGACGCCACCGGGTGGATGGCCTTCTACGCCCTGTCCATGGCCGCCATCGCCTCGATCCTGAACCGCTCGGGCCGGCGACCCGCGCTCGACCTGGTGGTCAAGTTCCTCGAGCACTTCGCCCAGATCCGCCACGCCATGGACACCCTCGGGGTCTGGGACGACGCCGACGGCTTCTACTACGACAAGCTGGTGACTCCCGACGGGACCGCGGTGCCGGTCAAGGTCCGGTCAATGGTGGGCGTCATCCCGCTGCTGGCCGCCGTGGTGATCGACGAGGAGGCGATCGGGCGCGCCCAGACGGCCGGCAAGGCGTTCGCGCGCCTGCTCGACCAGCTGGGCGGCCCGGGGCACCTGGCCGAGCAGGGCCTGGTCCGCGGCCAGCCCGGCGATCGGCGGCTGCTCCTGGGCGTCGTGGGGGCTGAGCACTTCACCAAGCTGCTTACCACACTCCTGGACGAGCGCGAGTTCCTGTCGCCCTACGGGCTGCGGGCCCTGTCCGCCTTCCATCGCGATCACCCCTACGAGCTCGAGGTCGAGGGCGTCCGGGCCGCGATCGACTACGAGCCGGCCGAGTCGACCACATCGATGTTCGGCGGGAACTCCAACTGGCGCGGGCCCGTCTGGTTCCCGCTCAACTACCTGCTGATCAGCGCGCTCGAGCGCTACCACCAGTTCTTCGGCGACGGGCTCACCGTCGAGTACCCGACGGGCGGCCCGCGCGTGACCCTCGACAAGGTCGCCGCCGGGCTGCGCCAACGGCTCATCGACCTGTTCCTGGTCGGGCCGGACGGGCGGCGGCCCTGCTTCGGATGGGTCGAGCGCCTCCAACACGACCCCGCCTGGAGCGGAAACCTGCTCTTCAACGAGTACTACCACGGCGACAACGGCGCCGGGCTCGGCGCCTCGCACCAGACCGGGTGGACGGGGCTGATCGCCGACCTCATCCGCGGGCGGCCGGGCGATGGGGTCTACGCCCTCGCCGACCTCGGCCGGGTCCTCGACGGCCGGGCCCGGCCATGACCACCACCGCCCCCGGCCAGCTGGGGGTGCGCCCGGGCAGCCGCTTCCCGCTGGGCGCCACACCGGGCCCCGGCGGGACCAACTTCGCGGTGTCGTCGGAGGTGGCCAGCGGGATGCTGCTGTGCCTGTTCGACGACACCGGCGCCGAGACCCGGGTCGCCCTCCCCGAGTACGACGCCGGGATCTGGCACGGCTTCGTCGACGGCGTGGGCGTCGGCCAGGCGTACGGCTACCGCGCCACCGGCCCCTGGGAGCCGGCCCGCGGCGTGCGCTGCAACCCGGCCAAGCTGCTGCTCGACCCGTACGCCCGGGCCACCAGCGGGACGGTGCGGTTCGGACCCGAGGTCCTCGGCCATGACAGCGCCGATCCCGACCGGGCGAGCCAGCTCGACTCGGCCGGTCACGTCCCCCGCAGCCTGGTGGTCGACCCGGCCTTCGACCGGCCCGGCAGCGACAGGCCGCGCCACCGCTACGCCGACACCGTCGTCTACGAGGTGCACGTCAAGGGGTACACCATGCGCCATCCGGGCGTGCCGGCAGAGCTGCGCGGCACCTACGCCGGGCTGGGCCACGACGCCGCCGTCGCCCACCTGGTGGACCTCGGGGTGACCACGGTGGAGCTGCTCCCGGTGCACCAGCACGTTCCGGAGGCGTTCCTGCTGGAGAGGGGGCTGACCAACTACTGGGGCTACAACACCATCGGGTTCTTCGCGCCCCACGACGGCTACTCGGCCGCCGTCCGGAGCGGCCGTCCCGGCGGCCAGGTGGCCGAGTTCCAGGCCATGGTGGCCGCCCTGCACGCCGCCGGCCTCGAGGTCGTACTCGACGTGGTGTTCAACCACACCGCTGAGGGCGGGCAGCTCGGGCCGACGCTGTGCCACCGCGGCCTGGACAACCCCGGCTACTACCGGTTGGACCCTACCGACCTCCGCCGCTACGTCGACACCACCGGCACCGGCAACTCCGTGAACGCCGGCAACCCGGCCTGCCTGCGGCTGATCATGGACTCGCTGCGCTACTGGGTCACCGAGATGGGCGTGGACGGGTTCCGCTTCGACCTCGCCCCCACTCTGGCCCGGGAGGACGGCGGCTTCGACCGCATGTCGTCGTTCTTCGACCTGGTCGCCCAGGACCCGGTGGTGTCCCAGGTCAAGCTGATCGCCGAGCCGTGGGACGTTGGCCAGCCCGACAGCTACGACGTGGGCCAGTTCCCGCCCGGCTGGAGCGAGTGGAACGGCCGGTACCGCGACACCATGCGCGACTTCTGGCGCCGCCAGGGTGGGCTCATCGGGGAGTTCGCGACCCGTTTCAGCGGCTCGTCGGACCTGTACGGCGGGTCTCGCCGGCGGCCCACCGCCTCGGTGAACCTCGTCACCGTCCACGACGGCTTCACCCTGCGCGACCTGGTCTCCTACGACGGCAAGCACAACGAGGCCAACGGCGAGGACAACCGGGACGGCACCGACGACAACCGCTCGTGGAACTGCGGGGTGGAGGGCCCGAGCGACGACCCGGAGGTGGTCGAGCTCCGCGCCCGGCAGTCCCGGGCGCTGCTCACCACCCTGCTGCTGTCGTTCGGGGTGCCGATGGTGCTCGGTGGCGACGAGCTCGGCCGCACCCAGCAGGGCAACAACAACGCCTACTGCCAGGACAACGAGCTCTCCTGGCTCGACTGGGAACACGCGGACCTGGACTTCATCGCCTTCTGCGCCGACCTCGTCGGCTTCAGGAACCGGCACCCGGTCTTCTGGCGGCGCCGGTTCTTCGAGGGCGAGCCGATCTTCGGCGGCGAGTTG
>DATENJ010000271.1:0-4495 GCA_035275125.1 Actinomycetes bacterium
CACCCACGTCGGCCCCGAGATGGACCCAAGCCACCTGTTCTGGCAGGGCATCGACCCGGTCCTGGCCGTCGAGCACCTCGGCGGCCTGGTCTACAACGCGGCCGCCAAGGACACCCGCATCAACGAGGCGGCCAAAGTCAACGGGGTGCTCGACGACCGCTTCGGTCGGGTCGCCCCCGACGCCCCCGACGCCCTCTCCCTCGGCGGCTCCTACACCCTGAGCCGCTGGCCGGAGAACTCCTCCTGGGACTTCGTGGCCGTCGGCCGCGGCCACGACGTCGACTTCTGGACCGACTTCCTCCGGGCCCTGGCCAAGATCGACCCCGACATGGCGGTCAACATCGAGCACGAGGACCAGGAGCTCGACCAGCTGGAAGGCCTCCGCTTGGCCAGCCAGACCCTCCAGACCGCCGCCCGCCGCCTCGGCTGAGGCGGCGGGGCGGTGGTGCGCTAGCCGGTTGCGGTGGCCTCCCGGGACGCGGCCGGCTCGATCTCCTCGTCTCCCTTGGAGCTGGTCGACTTGAGGATGACGACCCCGGCCGCGGTGACCACCATGCCGATCAGGATGGCCAGCACCCACAGGAACGGCTTGCTGATCAGGCCGACCACCCAGATGCCGCCGTGCGGCGCTCGGGACTCGTCGCCGAAGCCCATGACCAGGGCGCCGGTGACGGCGCTGCCCACCATCAGGGCCGGGATCACCCGCAGCGGGTCGGCGGCCGCGAACGGGATCGCCCCCTCGGTGATGAACGACGCCCCCAGCAGCCAGGCCGCCTCCCCGGCCTGCCGCTCGGCCTTGGTGAACAGGTGCTTGCGGACCACGGTGGCCAGGGCCAGCCCCAGCGGCGGGGTCATGCCGGCGGCCATGACGGCGGCCATGATCTTGAGGTTGCCGCTGGCCAGGGCGGCCAGCCCGAAGGCGTAGGCCACCTTGTTGACCGGCCCGCCCATGTCGAAGGCCATCATCAGGCCAAGGATGATGCCGAGCAGGATGGCGTTGCTGCCCGAGAGGCCCTCGAGCCAGTCGGTCAGGCCGCTCTGGAGGGCGGCGATCGGCTGGCCGATCACGACCAGCATCAACGCCCCGACGATCAGGGTCGACACCAGCGGGATGACCACCACCGGCATGATGCCGGCCATGCCCCGTGGCACCTTGACCCGCTTGATGGCGATCACCACAGCGCCGGCGATCAGACCGGCGGCCAGGCCGCCGAGGAACCCGGCGCTGATCTCGACCGCGATCAGGCCGCCGACGATGCCGGCGACCAGGGCCGGCCGGTCGCCCATGGCGTAGGCGATGAAGCCGGCCAGGATCGGGACCAGCATGGAGAAGGCGACGGCGCCGATCTTGAACAGCAACCCGGCGTAGCCGGCCTGCACGATCAGCTTGGACATGTCGGTGACGGCCTGGTACTCGGTCCCCTCGAAGGTGCCGCCGTTGACCTTGTTGGCCACCTCCGGGCCGCCGATCAGGAAGGCCAGGGCGATCAGGATGCCGCCGGCGGCCACGAACGGGATCATGTAGCTGACCCCGGTCATCAGCCACTGGCGCAGCTTGGTGCCGAGACCGGCGCTCTGGTCGACCTTGGTCTCCGGTCGCGCCGCCGTCTCCATGGCCACCGCCTCGCTGGCCTCCGCGGCCGCGCCGGCCAGCACGCCGCCGCCCCCGCCGGTCCTTGCGGCCGCCTCGGCCTCGGCGATCAGGCCGGTCGGGTCGTTGATGGCCCGCTTGACCGAGGTCTGGACCAGCGGCTTGCCGGCGAACCGCTCGCGGTTGCGCACCTCGACGTCGGCCGCGAACACGACCGCGTCGGCGTCGGCGATGTCGGCGTCGGCGACCGCCTCGGCCCCGGCCGCGCCCTGGGTCTCGACCTTGATGTCGTGCCCGGCGTCCTTGGCCGCCTGTTCGAGCGCCTCGGCCGCCATATAGGTGTGGGCAATGCCTGTGGGGCAGGACGTCACAGCGACAATCTTCATTGCCCCAGCACCTCCTTCTTCACGATGGTGACAACGGCCTCTGGGTCCTGGGCCTGGTGCAGCGAGTCCCGGAAGGAGGCGTGGATGAGCTTCCGGGCCAGCTTGGCCAGGATGCCCATGTGCTCGGCGCCGCCGCCCTCAGGGGCGGCGATCAGGAAGATGAGGTGTGCCGGCCCGTCGGCGGCGCCCCAGTCGATGCCCTGGGTGCTGCGGCCGAACCCCAGGGTGGGCTCGACCACGGCCACCGACCGGCAGTGCGGGATGCCGATGCCGCCCTCGATGCCGGTCGGCATCTGGGCCTCGCGGGCCCGGACGTCGGCCAGGAACTGCTCGAGGTCGGTGACCCGGCCGGCCGCCTGGAGGCGCTCGGCCAGGGACCGGGTGGCCTCGCCTCGCTCGGTCGCGGTCAGGTTGAGGTCGACGAGCTCGGGGGTGATGAGGTCCGCCATGGACGTCAGCTCCGTTCCTTGAGTGGGCGGTCCGGATCGATCCGGTCGGCCAGGGTGACGGCACCGTGGTCGAGGTCGTCGGGGGTGGGCATGATGCTGCCGGGCAGGCTGGCCGCGGCCGCCCCCCAGGCGAGCGCCTCGGCCAGGGCGCCGGGCCCGCTGCCGCCGCCGGCGAGGAAGCCGGCCAGCATGGAGTCGCCGGCCCCGACGGCGCTGCGGGGCCGCTCCACGGTGGCCGAGCCGAAGGTCGCCCCGGTGGCGTCGACCAGCACCGCCCCGTCGGCCCCGAGGCTGGCCAGCACGGCCCCGACCCCCCGGCCGCGCAGCTCCTGAGCCGCGTCGACCACGTCGCCGAGGGTGAGCAGCTGGCGGCCGGTGGCCTCGGCCAGCTCCTCACGGTTCGGCTTGATCAGGTCGGGGCGGGCGTCCAGGGCGGCCACCAGGGGCGCGCCGCTCGAGTCGACCGCCACCTTGACCGAGGCGCTGCCGAGGCGCTCCAGCACCTGGGCGTAGAAGTCGATCGGGGCGCCCGGCGGGAGGCTGCCGGTGCAGGCCAGCCACTCGGCGGCGGCGGCGGCCTTGACGGTGGCCGCGGTCACGGCCTCGATCTCCTCCGGGCTCAGCCGCGGGCCGGGCTCGTTCAGCTTGGTCACCGTGCCGTCGGGCTCGACCACGCTCACATTGGCCCGCACCGACCCGGCCACCGGGACGACCACCACCGGGACGTCCAGGGGAGCGAGCAGGGCGGCCAGCTGCTCCCCCTCCCAACCGCCGGCCGGCAGCACCGCCGTGGTCTCGCGGTGGTTGGCGGCCAGAGCCCTCGACACGTTGACGCCCTTGCCCCCGGGGTCGACCCGGGTCGCCCGGGCCCGGAGGACCGCTCCCCGGTGGAGGGCGTCCACCTCGATGGTCCGGTCGACGCTCGGGTTGGGGGTGAGGGTCACGATCATGCGCGCGCAACCTCCAGACCGGAGTCGCGGATCAGCATCTCCATCTGACGCAAGACCTCCAAACCTGGCGGAGTCGGGTGTCGACGGATGATCTGTTGTTGCACGTCGTACCCACCATTCGTCAAGTAGGAACTTGAACGATACAGGTCTGATCAAGCCGGCGGTGTCGAGTCAGGCCGCGACCCACCAGCCGACCGCGGCGACCACCCCGAGCACGACCAGCGCCTCGGCCCAGCTCCTGGTCCGGAAGGCCAGCACGCCGAGGAAGACCGACCGGCGGCGCCGGAACGGCCACCACAGCGGCACCCCGGCCACGGTCAGCCCGTCGGCCAGCACGTGCGACAGCGAGCCGGCGAGCACGGCCAGGCCCAGCAGGGGGCCGGCCGGCTCCCCGTTGACCAGGGTGTTCCCCACATAGGCGAGCACAGCCAGGGCCAGGCACCAGACCAGCGAGTGGGTCGGTCCCCGGTGCCCTGGGGTGAGCCGGTGCCACCACCGCGGCAGCAGCCGGCCGACCGCCGCATGCGGGTGGTCGACGTCGGGCAGCAGCCCGGCCAGCCCGGCCACGATCCCCCCGGCCACCATCGACGCCCCGGTGGCGTGGGCCACCGCCACCCCGGCGGCCGCCCCGATCACGGCGTGGCTGCGCTTCATCATGGCCGGAGTGTCGGCGATGGGTGCGACAACCGCCGGGCGTCAGCCGATCGCGTCGGCCAGCAGGTCCACCTGGTCCAGGTCGGCAACGGTGGGGTCGAAGATCAGCTCGTCGACGCCGACCTCCTCGAACGCGGCGGCCTGCTGCCGGACCGCCTCGGCGGTGCGGGCCGCGCCCTTGGCGACCTGCTCGGCCCAGTCGCCGAGGAACCCGTAGTAGGTCCGGAGGTTGTGCAGCGACTCGGCGGTGTGCTCGGAGCCGAGCGAGAAGTACGACAGGGCGACGACCCGAGGCTGCCCGGTCCCGCCGGCCGCCTCCCACGCCTTCCTGAACTCCTGGATCGCCCCGCCGGCCATCTCCGGCGGGGCGCCCCCGACGGTGAAGCCAGCGTCCCAGCGGGCCGCGCGCGGGCCCGCCAGCTCCGACTGGCCGCCGATGAGCAGCGGGATCCGGCCCGCGGTGGC
>DATENJ010000272.1:0-3517 GCA_035275125.1 Actinomycetes bacterium
AGTCGCCGGCCACCGGGCGCCCGGGGGTCTGCTTCTTGAAGGCGACCTTGGCGGCGCCGCCGCTGAAGGAGTCCTTCAGGTACCAGCGGCTGCCGGCGCGGAGGATCCCCGGGGTCCAGGTGCCGTTGCCGTTCCAGTCGCCGGCGAAGCCGGCGTCGGTGGGGCGGCCGAACCGGACGCGGATCTCGGAGGGGCCGCTGCCGCCGGTGTTGCGGAGCCAGAAGGTGCCCTTGCGCTGGACGCCGGGGGTGAAGTCGCCGTCGCCGTCCCAGTCGCCGGCCAGGTAGTTGTCGCCGGCGCCGCCGAAGGTGACGGTGGTGTCGGCCGGGCCGGTGGAGTTGGTGTTGCGGATCGACCACACGCCGGCCCGGACGGCCGCCGGGGTCCAGGTGCCGTTGGCGTCCCAGTCCCCCACCACCAGCCGGTCGCCGTTGCGGCCGTACCAGAGGTCGAGCACGCTGCCGTCGGAGTTGCGCAGCAGGAGATGGTTGCTGTCGCGGGCCGCGCTGGGCCGGACGACGCCGACGGTCTGGGTGCCGTCGCCGTCCCAGTCGCCCACCACCGGCAGGTCGCCGGCCCGGCCCCAGCGGTAGCTGGCGAACACCCGGGCCGAGGTGGAGAGCTGCTCGGCGTTGGCGTTGCTCACCCGCCAGGCCCCGGCCGCGAACCCGCCGGTGCTGGTCCCGGACGGCCCGACGGGCCGGTTGACGAACACCCGGCTGGTCGTCGGCCGGGCCGAGCCGCCGCCGGCGGCCGCGGTCACGGTGACGGTCGCCCACCCCTGGGGGGCCAGCTCGCCGCCGGTGACGCGGCCGTTCCAGCGGACCTTGGCCTCCGAGCCCTTGCCGCTGAAGGAGCGGATCCTGGCCCCGTTGGACCCGGTGACCGTGACCCGCCAGCGGACGACCCCGCTGAAGCGGGCGTGCACGCCGGCGTAGTCGCCGCGCTCGGGGCTGATCCGCGAGCTGGTGGCGTAGCCGCCGTAGATCTTGGGCCGCCCGATCGACGCCACGGCCCGGCGGATGGCCGCCAGCCGGGCGATCGTCGGGTTGCCCGGGCAGGTGGTGTAGGAGGTCGAGCGGTGCCCGAGGATGGTGTTGACGACCACCCGGCGGCCGGCCGGGTAGCGGGTGTTGGCTCCGCCGGCGCTGCGCAGGACGGTGTGGGCACGCGGGTCGACGTGGGTCAGGTCGAGCTTCCAGGCCAGCAGCCGGTGCAGGGCGGCCAGCATGGGGGCGGTCGGCCGGGCCGTGGTGAAGGTCCCGAGCAGGGCGACCCCGGTGCTGTTGGTGTTGAAGCCGCCGGCGTGGGCGCCGAGCACGGCCCGGGTGACGCCGCCGTAGCGGCCCTCGAACACGCGGCCGTAGCGGTCGACCAGGAAGTTGTAGCCGATGTCGTTCCAGCCTCGTGTGCGCACGTGGTACAGGTAGTCGGACCTGATCAGGGCGGCGCTCTCCGAGGGCGAGTAGTTGTTGCTCTGCACGGTGTGGTGGACGAAGGCGGCCTTGACGGTGTCGCTGTAGTCGGGGTTGGCGCGGCGGATGGACTCGTTGGCGCCCCAGGCGGCCCGGCTGATGATCCTCGGCCGGGCGGTGGCCGCCGTGGCCATTCCGGCCCGCGGCGCCTCGGTCCCCGGGGTCGCGGTCAGGTCGGGGGTGATCATGTGGGCCTCGAGCCCGTTCGGGGCCACCGCCGCCGTCGCCCCCTGGGCGGCCTTTGCCCCGGCCTTGGCGGCCGGCGGGTCGACCCGGACCTGGACCTCGGCGGTGCCGGCGTCCAGCCACTGCCCGTCGCTGTAGGCCCGGCCCGCCTTGTACTCGCTGCTGGTCGCGTCGGGCCCGTCGCCGGCCTGCTCGACCTCACGCCAGTCCGACCACCCGCCCGCATCCCGCGACCGCATCCAGATCGCCTGGTCCTCGGTCTTCGGGTCGGCGTCGGGCCAGGAGAACCCCACGAACCGTGCCCTGCCCACATCCACCGGCCCCGACTGCAACCTGGTCCCCGCAGCCGCGGCGCCCGGAGCGGTGGTCGCGCCCGGGGCGCGCTGCAACGACCCGGCCCCGGGCTCGGCCCCCCGGAGGGGGACGCGAGCGGACCCGGACGAAGGGCGCGCGGCGTTGTCCACAGCCCCTGGCGAGGGCGCGGCACCGGCCGTTGGGGCTGGGGCTGGGGTGAGGGGGATGGTGATGTTCTTGAGGGTGCCCGGCTGGACCTGGTGGGTGCCGAGGGTGGGCTGGGCGGCGTCGAAGAGGGTCAGGGTGAGCGCCGAGGCGGCGCCGGCGGCCAGGGCGCGGCCGGCCAGCGAGCGCAGGGACCGGAACAGCACGAGCGTCCTCCAGCAGGTGCGGCGGTGTTCCGGATGGACGTCGGCCGATCGCCGGCGGACCTGAAGGCATTTCCGCTAGGGAGAAATATGGAACTTGGTCGATTTGAGGGCGTAGGCCTTCCGGAACCAGGTGCCGGTCACGGTGACGCTGGTGCGCCGGCCGCCCTTGACCCCGTCGACCGTGACCCGCGAGACCCGGCCGCCCCAGGAGGGCAGCTTGGTCTCGCGGACCCGGGTCGCGGTGCCGATGCCGAGGCGGGCGCCCAGGGAGGCCGCCGACACCGTCTTGGACCAGCGGAAGTTCGGGTTCCGGTGGGCGCCGCCGCCGCGGTCGTACGGGTCGTCGGAGCGGCTCGGGAACCAGGGCAGCGGGTTGCTCCCCCACTGGGCGTTGCTGGAGGTGTAGCCGCCCGACGACGACGAGTAGAAGGCCTGCACGACCCGCGAGCCGTAGCGCACGACCAGCGACCCGGTGCCGCGGACGGCCGCGACCCAGCGTGCCCCGTAGTAGCCCTGCTCCTTGGCGTAGCCGGCGAAGTGCTGGTCGCGGACGGTCCCGTAGAGGGCGCAGTCACAGCCGTCCCAGCGCCCGTAGCCCCAGCGCTGGGTCCGGGACCGGACGGCGACAAGGGCGTAGCTGCGGGCGGCGATCGCCTGGGACCGCAGGGCCTCGTTGGCGAACGACCCCGGCACCTCGGCCAGCCCCCGCAGGTAGCGGTTGAAGGGGATCACGGCCACCGCCCGGGGACGGGTGACACCCCGGTTGTCGCGGACCAGGTGGACGTCGAGGCGGCCCCAGCGCAGCTGCTGGCCGGTCTGGGGCAGCGACAGCCGGGCCGGGGGCAGGGCGGTCTGGAACCGGACCACCACCCCGGTGCCGGCCCTCGTCGGCCCGTACGCCCGCCGGCCGGCGGTGTCGAACACCGAGGTGCCGCCCGACTCGGGCCGGATCGACCAGGTGGTGTGGCCGCTGAGGCTGCGCCGGACCGTGCGCCCGCCCGGGGTCAGGCCCGAGACCGAGAACCGGCCGCTGCCCCCCTTGCCGGGGACCTCGACCCCCTTGACCAGGACCCGGCCGAGCCGGCCCCCGGCGGCGGGGTCGTGGTCGGCCTGGAGGAGCCCGACCCGGATGGTGGCCGGCAGTGTCGCCGGCCTGGCCTGGGCGCCGCCGTAGTAGTAGGAGATGATCCG
>DATENJ010000273.1:0-4365 GCA_035275125.1 Actinomycetes bacterium
CCGACCCCGCGGCCATCCGCGCCGCCCTGGTCAAGGCCCTGGGGACAACCGAACCCATCTCCAGCCCCGGCGGGTCGGGGTGAGCCACGCCCGGGCGGAGGGGCGGGACGGGGCGACCCTTTCGTCGGTGCAGAACGCGGCGCGGCTGCTGAAGGAGTTCGGGACTGCCGAGGGGTCGCTGGGGGTGACCGAGCTGGCGCGGCGGCTGGGGCTGGGCAAGTCGACGGTGCACCGGCTGCTGGCCACCCTGACGGCCGAGCGGATCCTGGAGCACGACCCGGCCACCGGCACCTACCGGTTGGGGCTGATGATGTGGGAGCTCGGGGCCAGGGTGTCGGTGCACCGGGTGCTGCACGACGCGGCCACCACCGTGATCGAGGAGCTGCGCAACGCCACCAAGGAGACCGTCCAGGTGGCGGTGCTGGACGGCCGCGAGGTGGTCTACGTCGAGCGCCTGGAGAGCCCGCACACGCTGCGGATCTTCGGCCGGGTCGGGCATCGCAACTCGGCCCACTGCACCAGCACCGGCAAGGTCCTGCTGGCCCACCTGCCCGAGCGGCGTCTGGCCGCGCTGCTGGCGGGGTGGCGGCCCGAGCGCAAGACCGACGCCACCGTGTGCGACCCGGCACAGCTCCGGGCCGAGCTGGACCGGGTCCGAGCCCAGGGGTGGGCCGAGAACATCGGCGAGAGTGAGCTCGGCGTGGCCAGCGTGGCCGCCCCGGTCCGCAACGCCCGCGGTGAGGTCATCGCCGCCGTCAGCGTGGCCGGGCCGGTGATGCGGGTCAACGGCGACACCCTGCGCCGGTTCTTCAGGGCCTCGGTCGTCCAGGCCGCCGACGCCATCTCCGACCAGCTCGGCTGGCGGCCCCGGGTCCGGGGTGCCTCGTGAGCGTGGCCGGCCCGGGCGGGCGCCCGGTCGACTGGGGCTCGGGCGGGGTCGAGCCCCCCCTGCCCGTCGACGACCTGGCCCGGTCGCTGTTCCGCGCCCGCCGCGAGCGGGTCCCGGTGCCGCCGCTGACCGAGGAGCGGCCGGAGATGACCGCCGCCGAGGCCTACGCCGTCCAGCGCCGCCTGGTCGAGCTGCTCCAGGCCGACGGCGAGGGCGACGTCGTCGGCTACAAGCTCGGCCTGACCAGCCGGGCGATGCAGACCCAGCTCGGCATCGACCAGCCCGACTACGGCCCGGTGCTGGCCGCCGGGGTCCACCCCGACGGGGTCGAGGTCGACCTGGACCGGCTGATCCAGCCCAAGGTCGAGGCCGAGATCGCCATCGTGCTCGAGGCCCCCCTGGCCGGCCCCCACTGCACCGCCCTTGACGTGCGCCGGGCCGCCGCCGGGGCGGTGGCGGCGGTCGAGATCATCGACTCGCGGGTCGCGGACTGGCGCATCCGGCTGGCCGACACGATCGCCGACCTCGCCTCCAGTGCCGCCATCGCCCTGTCCAGCCGCCTGGTCCCCCTCGACCGGGTCGACCCGCGCCTGGCCGGGGTGGCCATGACCCGCAACGGCGAGCTGGTCGCGACCGGCGCCGGCGCGGCCGCCCTCGGCGACCCGCTGCACGCGGTCGCCTGGCTGGCCAACACCCTGCACCCGCTCGGCGCGACCCTCGAGGCCGGGCACGTGGTCATGACCGGGGCCCTGCACGCCGCCGTCCCGCTGGCCGCCGGGGACGTGTTCCGGGCCGAGTTCGACTGGCTGGGCCCGGTCGGCCTGGTCGTCACCGGAGGGGAGGGGCCGTGACCGTGACCCTGTCCTGCGTGGTCATCGGGTCCGGCAACATCGGGACCGACCTGGTGCACAAGCTGCTGCGGTCGCCGTCGCTGGAGCTGCGGGCCCTGGTCGGCATCGACCCGGCCTCCGAGGGTCTGGCCCGGGCGCGCCGGCTGGGGGTGGAGGCGACCGCCGAGGGGATCGACTGGGTCGAGGCCCACGCCGGCGAGATCGACCTGGCCTTCGAGGCGACCAGCGCCCGGGTGCACGCCGCCAACGCGCCCCGGCTGGCCGCGGCCGGCATCACCGCCGTCGACCTCACCCCGGCCCGGCTGGGCCCGCCGGTGGTGCCGGGCGTCAACCTGGACCGGCACCTGGACGCGCCCAACCTGAACCTGATCACCTGCGGCGGCCAGGCCACGGCGCCGATCGTGGCCGCGGTGGCCTCGGCCAGCCGGGTGCCGTACGCCGAGATCGTCTCCACCGTCGCCTCCCGCTCGGCCGGGCCCGGGACCCGCCAGAACATCGACGAGTTCACCCGGACCACCGCCGGCTCCCTCGAGGAGGTCGGCGGGGCCGCCCACGGCAAGGCGATCATCATCCTGAACCCGGCCGACCCGCCCATCCTGATGCGGAACACGGTGTTCTGCGCCCTGCCCGACGGCTACGACGAGGCGGCGGTGGGCGCCGCCATCCAGGCCATGGTCGAGCGGGTCGCGCGGTACGTGCCCGGCTACCGGCTCAAGCGCGAGCCGGTGTTCGAGGAGGGACCGTTCGCCACCCCCGGCGGGCCGGCCGCCGCCCGGGTCGTCGCCCTGCTGGAGGTCGAGGGGGCAGGCGACTTCCTGCCCCCGTACGCCGGCAACCTCGACATCATGACCGCCGCCGCCGTCCGCGTCGGCGAGGCCCTCGCCGAGGCCAGGGCGCCGGAGGGTCCGGGGAATCCCAGAGGGGTGCCCCGGTGAATCGGGGGGTGGCGGTATGAGCGAGACCGCGTTCCGGCTGACCGACTCGACCCTGCGGGACGGCTCCCACGCCCTGTCCCACCGCTACACCACCGAGCAGGTGGCCTCGATCGTCCGCGGCCTCGACGCCGCCGGGGTCCCGGTGATCGAGGTCAGCCACGGCGACGGGCTGGGCGGCTCCTCGTTCAACTACGGCTTCTCCGGCACCGACGAGCGCGAGCTGGTCTCGGCGGCCGTCGGGGCGGCCACCCGGGCCAGGATCGCCGTCCTGCTCCTGCCCGGGATCGGGGTCGCCGACGACCTGCGGGACATGGCCGACCGGGGTGTCCAGGTGGCCCGGATCGCCACCCACTGCACCGAGGCCGACATCGCCGAGCAGCACATCCGCCTGGCCAAGCGGCTCGGCATGGAGGCGGTCGGGTTCCTGATGATGGCCCACATGGCCGAGCCGGCCCAGCTGCTGGACCAGGCCAGGCTGATGGAGGCCTACGGGGCCGACTGCGTCTATGTGGTCGACTCGGCCGGGGCCATGACCACCGCCGACGCCCGGGCCCGGGTCGGGACCCTGGCCGAGGGGCTGGGCTGCCAGGTCGGCCACCACGCCCACAACAACCTGTCCCTGGCCGTGGCCAACTCGCTGGCCGCCCTGGACGTCGGGGCCGACCAGCTCGACGGCTGCTGCGCCGGGCTGGGCGCCGGAGCCGGCAACTGCCCGACCGAGGTGCTGGTGGCCACCTGCGACAAGCTCGGCCTGGCCACCGGGGTCGACCCGCTCGAGGCCATGGGCGTGGCCGAGGACCTGGTCCGGCCCCTCCGGCCCGAGATGGGGGTGATCGACCGGGCCGGGCTGCTGCTCGGCTACGCCGGGGTCTACGGGTCGTTCCTGCTCCACGCCCAGCGGGCCGCGGCCCGCTACGGGGTCGACGTCGGCGAGATCGTGCTCGAGCTGGGCCGCCGCCGCATCGTCGGCGGGCAGGAGGACATGATCCTCGACGTCGCCCTCGAGCTGGCCCGCAAGGCCACCCCGGCGAGCCGGCCGGCCGGTGAGGAGCTGCCGGCGTGAGCCACCCCGCGGCCGACTCGGTCGCCCTGGCCAAGCACCTGGCCGGGCTGCGAGAGCGCCGCAGCGCCGGCGCTGGCCTGACCGCCGAGCACCCTGGCCTCGACCTGGAGCTGGCCTACGCCGTCCAGGAGGCCGGGGTGCGGCTGCTGGCGGCGGCGGGGGAGCGGCCCGTCGGGTTCAAGCTCGGCCTGACCAGCCGGGCCAAGCAGGCCCAGATGGGGGTGGCCGAGCCGCTGTACGGCGAGCTGACCGACGCCATGCTGCTCGACGTGGGCGAGCCCCTCGACACCGGCCAGCTCATCCAGCCCCGGGTCGAGCCCGAGATCGCGTTCCTGCTCGGGGCCGACGTGGCTGGGGAGCGGGTCGGGGCGGCCCAGGTGCTGGCCGCCACCGCCGCCGTGGCCCCGGCCATCGACGTGCTCGACTCCCGTTACGCCGGCTACGCCTTCACCCTGCCCGACGTGGTCGCCGACAACGCCTCGGCGGCCCGCCTGGTCCTTGGCGGTGTCCGCCAGGCCGTCGACGGGTTCGACCTGCGCCTGGTCGGGTGCGTCCTTGAGGTCAGTGGGCGGGTCAGGGCGACGGCCGCCGGGGCGGCCGCCCTCGGCCACCCGGCCGCGGCCGTGG
>DATENJ010000274.1:0-6612 GCA_035275125.1 Actinomycetes bacterium
CTCGGCCTGCTTGGCCTGGGCCTGGAGCGACTCCTCGCGGGCCGCCGTTCTCGCGTCGGCGTCGGCGGCCTTGGCCCGCCGCTCGGTCTCGCGACCCGCGGCCGAGCGCCGCTTCGCGGGCGTCTGACCCTTGCTGCTCCCGGCCGGCTGGCGAGCCTCGGGACCGGTCTTCCACCCGCGCAGCCGCTCGAAGGTGGCCTCGTCCATCCCCGGCGCAACCTGGCCCGGGCCGACCACCGGGTCGAGCTCCTGGCCGCTCAGGCCAATGAGCCGGCCCGACTCAGCGACCGGCAGGCCCGGACCCTCTACCTCGACGGCCGCCGCGTCGACCGGCGGCTCGTCGTCCTCGGCGGCCCCCGAGTCCGGCTGGACCTCCGGCGTTGCCGCCACCTCCGGCTCGGGCGCAACCTCCGGCTCCGCCGGCTCGTCGGGGACCAGCGCCTCCGGCGCGCCGGTGACGGCGGCCCAGAGCTCGCCGATCTGGAGGGGCCGGTAGAGGACGGCACGGGAGGTGCCGGAGGGGAGGGCTTCGGCGTGCTCGCCCTCCTGGAGGAGGACGACCGTGCGACCCAGGAAGCGGCCGGCGAGGACGGCGAAGGTCCGTTCGTGGAGGGTCGGGGGCATGTCGACGATGACCACGTCGGCGTGGCGGATGACGCTGTCGAGGTCCTCGCTGTACCAGTCGAGCATGCGGACCCCGCCGGGGGCCTCGACCAGGGAGCGGAGGGCGCCGGCGAGCATGTTGTCGCGGGACACCAGGACGACCCGGAGAGCGGGGCCCTCGGGCCCGGGGACGGGCTGGCGGGCCCGGGAGCCGGGACTCGGCAGCGAGGTGGGCGTGGGGTCGGGGCCGTTGGAGCGGACCGGACGGCCGTGCCCCGGCTCGGGGCGGGACGGGGGTTGCTGGGAGGTCGAGGTGGTGCGGCCCCCGAGGCGCCCGACCCACCCTTGACGGTCGTTCACCGCGCCGCTCCCGCGCCGTCGGGGACCCTGGTGGCCGAGACGACCAGGTTGTCGCGGTAGCTGCGGCTGGACCGGTCGAAGGTGCCGGCGCAGGTGATGAGGCGCAGCGCCGGGGTGGTGGTGGCGCCGTAGACGGCGTCGGCCGGCAGCGACCGCTTGGGGTAGCTGGCCACCGAGTCGACCTTGAAGCTGACCACCCGGCGGTCGGCCCTGACCACCCGGATCTGGTCACCGGGGCGCAGGTCGCGTAGCCGGTAGAACACCGCCGGCCCGGTCCGGGAGTCGACGTGACCGGCGATCACCGCCGGGCCGAGCTGGCCGGGCTGGGGCGCGCCGGTGAACCAGCCGGCGACCTGGAAGTCGTCGGGCACCTCCATGGTCCGGTCGGGGTTGAGGCCGAGCCGGACCAGGGGCGAGGACACACCGATGGCGGGGATGTCGATCCGCACCGGGGGCGAGGGGGGCAGGCGGCGCCACGACCCCACCGGGAAGTTGATCACCTCGGTGGAGCGGGTCGGGCCGGACGGCGGCTGGGTGCTGGTGGCCCCCGCGACCGCGGAACGGCTGGCCGGGGGAGCCGCGTGCGACACGCGCTCCCCCGTCGGCCGGCCACCGGCGCAGCCGGTCACGCCGGTGACCAACAGACCCAGCACGACCACCCCCCGGCGGACCCTGTCTCCCCTGGTCATGACATCCCGGCGGTCCCTAGCCGCTCGACCGCCGCTGCTGCACGACGAACCCGGTGGCGGCGGCGAGGCCGCAGCCGATCAGCAGGAGCAGGGCAAACCGGCGCCCGCCCGGGCTGGGGCTGGTGGCGGTCCCGCCGGCCCCGGTGGCGACCCCGCCGGCGGCGGACACCGCCGAGGCCGCGTCGCTGATGTCGAGCAGCTCGAGCTTCTCGCCGATGCCGCCCACCGCGACCAGCGACGAGATGGACCCGCTGGCCAGCTTGACGTTGTTGGCCTTGGCCAGGACCTCGCCGGTGCCGGTCTTGCGGACCTCGAGGTCGGCCGAGCCCGCCGGGACCTCCTGGTAGTCGCTGGCCGACGGGAACTTGGCGTTGGAGATGAGCACGTCGCCGCCGTTGACCAGGTCCACCGCGCTCTCACCGGGGATGGCCTGGATGAGCCTGACCTTGCTCTTGCTGTTGGCGGGGCGCGACATGTCGTCGGTCAGCAGCGCCGCCTTGACGGAGGTGAGCTGGCCGAACACGGCGACGGTGTAGGCCTTGCCGGCCTCGAGCTCGACGGTGGCCGCGATCACCGGGGGCGAGCTCGCCGGCTCGCCGGCCTCGCGCACCTCGACCTTGAACTTCCCGGGCTTGACCTTGAGGTAGTCCGAGACGGTCTTGAACGGCACGCCCTTGAGCTGGAGCCGGCCGTTGACGTAGACGACGTACACGTCGCCCTTGAGCAGGCCGGGGGCGAAGTGGGCCACCCGGACCAGCGACTGATCGTTCGCCTGGGCGCCCGCAGCGACCCCGGGCACGGTAAACAGGGCCGCTGTCAAGGCGGCCAAAACCGCGGCGGCCAGTCGTCGGCGTTGCATTGCCCCTCCTCGTTCGTCGTTCGTCCGGGGGGACGCGAACGACGGCGAGTTGGTACGCCCCCCGCGATCCCGCCACGCATGCCGGCACGAGCCGTTTCGACAGTCATTATCTTCTCTGACCTTTCGTGCGAGCGCCCCCAATTCTGCGTAGTTCGGATCAGAAGAGCAGGTGAACGGGGTAGTATTCGCTCGCGGAATTGTCTCGAACATTGGTCGTCTGGTCGTATACGAGCTGCTTGTGACTTTTGCGAAGCTCCTCCAGAGCGGACCAAGGGGTCCCGGGGCGGCTAGGCTGACGCCATGACTGATGTGATCCCGCCGGTCCGGCGGCGGCTGTCCGACGACGCGATCGAGCACCTCCACAGCCTGATGGCGGGCTGGCAGCTGATCGCCGACCTCGCCTTCGCCGACCTGCTGCTGTTCCTGGCCGTCGAGGGCAGCGAGAGCTTCCGCATCGTCGGCCAGCTGCGTCCCTACACCGCCCGGACCCTCTACCCGGCCGACCTGGTCGGCCAGGTGGTCGAGCCGACCTGGCACCCGTACGTCGAGCGGGCCTGGCGGGAGGGCCGGCGCCAGCGCTCGCTCGAGCCGATCCTGATCGACGCCGAGCCGGTCCGGGTCGAGACCGTGCCGGTGCGTCACCGGGGCGAGATCGTCGCCGTGCTCAGCGTCGAGTCGCCCGAGACCCCGGCCCGCCCCACCGGGCGGCTGGAGGCGTCCTATCTGGGCGCGGCCGAGGCCCTGCTGGAGATGGTGGCCGACGGCGCGTTCCCGTTCGTCGAGGCCACCGACCCGACGGCCTCGCCCCGGGTCGGGGACGGCCTGGTCGTGCTCGACGCCAGCGGCCGGGTCGAGTTCGCCAGCCCCAACGCCACCTCGGCCTTCCGGCGCATGGGCACCAACGCCCTGCCGCTCGGCCAGCCGCTCCCCCACCGGGCGGCGATCCTGGTGGCCGAGGCGATGGCCGGCGGCCGCCCGGTCGAGTCCGAGATCGACGCCGCCGGCGCGGTCACCGACATCCGGGTCGTCCCGATGCTGCGGGGCGCCGGCCGCCGCGGGGCCCTGGTGCTGGTCCGGGAGGCGACCGAGCTGCGCCGGCGTGACCGGGTCATCTCCCGGCGCGAGGCGACCATCCGCGAGGTCCACCACCGGGTAAAGAACAACCTCCAGACGGTCGCCTCCCTGCTCCGGCTCCAGTCCCGCCGGCTCGGCGACCACCCGCAGGCGGTGGCCGCCCTTGATGACTCGGTGCGCCGGATCACCTCGATCGCGCTGGTCCACGAGACCCTGACCGAGGAGTTCGAGGGCGCGGTGGACATGGCCGACGTGGCCCGCCGCATCGTCAAGATGCTGGCCGGCTCGCTCGGCCGCGAGGACGCCCGCATCGAGCTGCACACGGCCTCGGTACGGGTGGACGCGGCCGTGGCCACGCCGCTGGCGGTGGTGCTGAACGAGCTGGTCCAGAACGCGGTCGAGCACGGCCTGGGCGACGGGCGCGGCACGGTCACGGTCACGCTGCACGGCGGCGAGGACGAGCCGGTCGTGCTGGAGGTCCACGACGACGGCGAGGGGCGCACACCGGCACGACCCGGGACCGAGCCCGGGCCCCCGGAGGGGGAGCGTAGCCTCGGGTCGGATCGGGCTCAACCGGCTGTCCACAGCCCAGGCGGCTCTGGCAGCGGGCTCGGCCTGCGGCTGGTCAGGGCCCTGGTCGAGGAGGAGCTGAACGGCCAGTTCACCCTGTCCCACCCGGCCGGCCGAGGCAGCATCGCCACCGCCATCGTCCCGCCCGTCGAACGAGAGGCCTGAGCCGCCATGACCCGTACCCAGGTGCTGATCGCCTCGCCGCTGGAGGCCGAGCTGGCGGCCCGGATCCAGGCCGCCGACCCCAGGGCCGAGGTGCTGTTCGAGCCCGACCTGCTCCCGCCGGCCCGCTACCCGGGCGACCACCTCGGCGACCCGTCCTTTGCCCGGGACGCCGAGGGCGAGGCCCGCTGGCGGAACCTGCTGGACCGGGCCGAGGTGCTGTTCGGCGTCCCCGGCGACTCCACCGAGGGCCTGGCCGAGGCGGTCAACGGCCTCCCCGGCCTGCGCTGGATCCACGCCACCAGCGCCGGGGCGGGCGAGCAGGTCCGCAAGGCCGGGCTGTCGCCCGAGGCCCTGAAGCGGGTCGTCTTCACCACCTCCAGCGGTGTCCACGCGGTGCCGCTGGCCGAGTTCGCCATCCTCGGGCTGCTGGCCATGGCCAAGGAGCTGCCCCGGCTGGTCGAGGACCAGCGGGCCAGGACCTGGCCCGAGACCCGCCGGCCGCTCCGCGAGCTGTCCGGGCAGACCCTGTTCCTGGTCGGGCTGGGCGAGATCGGGCGCGAGGTGGCCCGGCTGGGCAAGGCCTTCGGCATGCGCACGGTCGGGTTCCGGCGCACCGAGGGGCCGCCCCCTGAGTGGGTCGACGAGGTCCACGGCCCCCAGCGTCTGGCCGAGCTGGCCGGCCAGGCCGACACCATGGTGGTGAGCCTGCCCATGACCGAGCAGACGGCCGGCCTGGTCGACCGGGCGATCATCGGGCGTCTCCCGGCGAACTGCATCTTCGTCAACATCGGCCGGGGCGGGGTGGTCGACGAGCCGGCCCTGACCGACGCGCTCCGCGACCGGCGCATCGCCGGCGCGGTCCTGGACGTGTTCGCCACCGAGCCCCTGCCCGCCGACTCACCCCTGTGGACGCTGCCCAACGTGCTCGTCACCCCGCACGCGGTCGCCGTCTCCCCGAGGGAGAACGAGCGCATCGCCGAGCTGTTCTCCGACAACCTGCGCCGCTACCTGGACGGCCGGCCGCTGCGCAACGTGGTCGAGCCCGGGGTGTTCTACTGACCTGACGCGGGCGTCGCCTGGCCGGCTCGATCAGGCACCGCCGGGTCCGAGCGGGACGTGCCGGGGCGGCGGGCGCGGAAGCGCACGCGGTTGGCGCGGGTGGTCACCGACACCTCGTCGAAGCCGGCCGCCCGCAGGCGCTCAGGGAGGCCGTCGGGGTCGACCACCACCATGGTGTCGGCCAGGTGGTAGAGGCGGAACCGGAGGCTGGGCAGGGAGTCGGAGCCGACCAGGAGCCCGCCGGGACGCAGGCAGCGGCCGGCATCGGCCAGGATCCTGTCCTGATGTCCGGCCGACGGGACGTGGTGGAGCATGGTGAGCATCACGGCGGCGTCGAAGGACCCGTCGCGGAACGGCAGCGCCGCGCCGTCCCCGCGGACCACCCGGACCCCTGTCCCACCCAGCCGCCGTCCCAGCTTGGCCGCAAGGGCCGGGTCGAGCTCGAGGGCGGTCAGCGAGGCGGCCCGGTGGCGCAGCACGTCGGTCGTCAGGCCGGGACCGGGCCCGATCTCCAGCAGCCGCGGGCCCAGCTCGACCCCGTCAAGGACCCACGGCAGCAGCGAGCCGTCGACCACCGCGGCCCATCGGCTGCTGCCGCAGTACCAGCGGTGGAACAGGTTCACCCGGTGCCGCTCAGGCCTCGGGCTCGGCGCCGCCGGGGACGTGCTTGGCGGCGAACCGCAGCAGCATCTCCATCTGTCGGATGCGCTCGTTGACGACCAGGGCGCCGTGGCCGGCGTCGAAGCGGTCGAGCTCGAACGGCTTGCGCAGCTCGGTCAGGCGGTCGGCGTAGTTGAGCACCTGCTGGAGCGGGCAGCGGGTGTCGTTGTCGCCCACCATCAGCAGCACCGGGGTTGCGACCTGGTCGACATAGGTGATGGGCGACCGCTCGACGTACAGGTCGTGCTTGTCCTCGGGGCCGCCGCCGAACAGGCTGCGGTCGAAGGCCTGCAGGGCCTCGGACTCGTCGGCGTAGGCCGACAGGTAGTCGGCCACCGGGACCACGGCCATGGCCGCCCGCCAGCCCTCGGGGACGGTCCCGATCGCCTGGAGGGTCACGTACCCGCCCCAGGAGGCGCCGCTGATCACCACCTGCGCGGGGTCGGCCAGCCCGCGGGCGACCAGGTCGTCGCGGCCGGCGACCACGTCCTCGATCTCGGGGCGGCCGGGGTCGCCCTCGAGCACGTCCTGCCAGGCCTTGCCGTAGCCGGTGGAGCCGCGGTAGTTGACCAG
>DATENJ010000275.1:0-2178 GCA_035275125.1 Actinomycetes bacterium
ATCGGCCTGGCCGGCAACGACGTGTTCGCGGCCACCGCCGGCGGGGTCAGGATCACCGAGCCCGCGGCCGACCTGGCCGTCTGCCTGGCCCTGGCCTCGGCCGCCCGGGACCGGCAGGTACCGTCCGACCTGATCACCATCGGCGAGGTCGGCCTGGGCGGCGAGGTCCGCCCGGTCCCGCAGCTGCCCCGCCGCCTGGCCGAGGCGGCCCGGCTCGGCTTCCGCCGCGCCCTGGTCCCCGTGACCGGCCTCCCCAAGGGGATCAGGGCCAGCGCGGACATCGAGCTCGACCCGGTCGGCTCGGTCGCCGAGTCCCTGTCCGTCCTGGCCACCGCCCCGGCCCCGGCCCCGGCCCCACAGAGGCTGGGCGTGGTGAAATGAGCCTGGACGACCGCCTGCTCGAGGTGCTGCGCCAGGTCGCCCCGGGAACGGCCCTGCGGCCCGGGCTGGAGCGCATCCTGAGAGCCAACACCGGGGCTCTGGTCGTGCTCGGCTCCCCGCCCCAGGTGGAGGCCTTGTTCACCGGCGGGTTCCAGATCGACGTGCCGTTCACCGCCCAGCGTCTCTCCGAGCTGGCCAAGATGGACGGCGCCCTGGTCCTTGACGAGACCGCCAGCCGCATCCTCTGGGCCAACGTCCACCTGATGCCCGACCCGGCCATCGCCACGGTCGAGACCGGCACCCGCCACCGCACCGCCGAGCGGGTGGCCAGGCAGGCCGGGGTCCCGGTGATCTCGGTCTCCCACTCCATGCGCACCATCACCCTGTACGTCGAGGACTGGCGCCACGTGCTGGAGGACGTCGGCGCGGTGCTGTCGCGGGCCAACCAGGCGGTGGCCGCCCTGGCCCACTACCGGGCCCGCTTCGACGAGGCCAGCGCCGCTCTCGACGCCAGCGAGCTGCACGGCCAGGCCACCCTGCTGGACGTCCTGACCCTGCTCGGGCGGGCCGAGATGGTGCGCCGGGTGGCCCGCGAGCTGGAGCAGTACGTGGCCGAGCTGGGCAGCGACGGCCGCCTGCTCCGGCTCCAGCTGGAGGAGCTGAGCGCCGGGGTCGACACCGAGGAGCGCCTGACCGTCCGCGACCACCTCCGGGCCCGTCCCGGGTGGGAGGTGGCCGGCGTGCTCGCCGACCTGGGCCGCCTGACCCCCGAGGAGCTGTCGGACACGGCCGCCGTGGCCAAGGCGATCGATCTCACCGGCGACCCCGAGACGCTCGACGCGGCCCAGGTGCCGCGCGGCTACCGCCTGCTGGCCAGGGTGCCGCAGCTGCCACCGTCGGTGGTCGACCGGGTGGTGGAGCGGTTCGGCTCGCTGAAGGTCATCATGGCGGTCGGCCCCGAGGACCTCGAGGAGGTCGAGGGCGTCGGCGCCGGCCGGGCCCGGCTGCTGCGTGAGGGGCTCAGGCGCCTCGCCGACGGCGCCCGGCCTGAGGCCGACGAGTGAGCCCGGGTACGTCAATCAGGCCATCTACCTGCGACTTCGTTTGTACGCAACCCCGCAAAAATGTTATCCTGATTTGTGTTCCGTTCGAGGGAAGGGGTTTTCGCGTATGTTCAAGGTCGGCGACAGCGTCATCTACCCACAGCATGGGGCCGCGGTCATCGAGGGCCTCCAGGATCGTGAGGTAGGCGGCGAGACCAGGGAGTACCTGGTCCTCAAGCTGACGTATGGCGACCTGACCCTCATGGTGCCCCGCGACAACTGCCAGGAGGTCGGTATCCGCGAGGTGTGCAGCTCCGACGACGTTGAGGGCGTCTTCGAGATCCTGCGCACCGGTGAGTCCTCGACCCAGGGCAACTGGAGCCGCCGCTTCAAGGGCAACATCGAGCGCCTTCAGTCGGGCGACATCTTCCAGGTCGCCGAGGTCGTCCGCGACCTCACCGTCCGCGACCGTGAGAAGGGCCTGTCCGCCGGGGAGAAGCGCATGCTCCAGCGCTCCCGCCAGATCCTCGTCTCCGAGCTCGTGCTCGCCTGCCACTGCGACGAGGGCAAGGCCATCCTGCTGGTCGACGAGGCGCTCGAGTCGTAACCAGACCCGACCCTCAGCTCACGCCCACCGCCCTCCCGGCGGTGGGCGTGGTCGTGCCCGCAGCCGGCGCCGGCCGCCGCCTCGGCGGCGGGACCAAGGCCCTGGTCCGCCTGGACGGGCGGGCCATGCTGGCCCACGCCGTCGAGG
>DATENJ010000276.1:0-5295 GCA_035275125.1 Actinomycetes bacterium
CGGCGGCGGTGCCTTCGAGGTACCAGGCGCGTGACCCCCGCCGATGGGTACGGGCAGGGTCGCCTTCAGGGCAACCCTCCCAGCCGGAACGCCCGTGCTAGGGTCTGAACGAAGGCTCCGGAGCCGCCCATCGGCGGCGCCCGCAGAAAGGTCCGTTCACGTGGTCGCAGCCCGCCGTCCTCCCCGTCGCTGGACGCTGGCCGTCCTCCTGCTGGCGTTTCTCGCCCTGGCCGCGGTCGGCAGCGTCTCGCGGTTCTACACCGACCTTCTCTGGTTCCGGGAGATCGACAAGACGAGCGTGTTCTGGGGCATGCTCCGGACCAAGACCTTCATCGGCGTGCTGGCCGGGCTGGGGACGGCGGTCATCGTCGGGGTCAACCTGTGGATGGTCGAGCGGCTGGCCCCGCGCTACGGGCTCACCGTGGTCGCCCGCCCCCAGGTCGAGCGGGCCCGGGCCGTCCTCTCGCCGTACCTGCGGCCGCTGCGCCTCGGCATCGCCGCCTTCCTGGGGCTGGTCGTCGGCCTTCAGGCGTCCGGCCTCTGGCAGACCTTCCTGCTCTGGCGCAACCGCGTCCCCTTCGGCCAGCGCGACGCCCTGTTCGGCCGCGACGTCGGCTTCTACATGTTCGAGCTGCCGTTCCAGCGGGCGGTGTTCGGCTGGCTGTTCACCACCCTGGTCCTGACCACCCTGCTGGTCGCGGCCGGCCACTACGTGCTCGGCGGGATCCGCCCCCAGGCCGAGACCAACCGCGTCGCCGCCCAGGCCCAGTCGCATCTGTGCGTGCTGCTCGGCCTCATCGTCGCCCTCAAGGCCTGGGGCTACTGGCTGGACAAGTACCAGCTGCTGTTCTCGCCCCGCGGGGTGGTCGCCGGGGCCTCCTACACCGACGTCAAGGCCCAGCTTCCAGCCCTCGAGGTGCTGTTCTGGGTCGCCCTGATCTGCGCCGTGATGTTCTTCTGGGGGGCGCGGCGGGGCGGGCTGCTCGTCCCCCTGATCAGCATCGTGCTGCTGGTCGGGGTGTCGCTGATCCTTGGCGGCATCGTCCCGGCGATCTTCCAGCGGTTCCGGGTCGAGCCCCAGGAGCTGGCCCGCGAGCGGCCCTACATCGAGAAGAACATCGACGCCACCCGCAAGGCGTTCAACCTCAACGGGGTCTCCACCAAGGACTTCCCGGCCAGCAACGACCTCACCGAGCAGGACCTCCGGGCCAACCGGCCGACCCTTGAGAACATCCGGCTGTGGGACCCCGAGGTGCTGCGGCCCGGGGTCCGCAACCTCCAGGCCATCGCCCAGTACTACAACTTCACCGACGTCGACGTCGACCGCTACCCGATCGACAACAACACCCGCCAGGTGATGGTCTCGGTCCGCGAGGTCGACCCCAACGGGCTGGCCGAGTCGGCCCGGACCTGGCAGAACCTGCACCTGGCCTACACCCACGGCTACGGCCTTGTCGCGGTCCAGGTGAACACCGCCGCCCAGGGCGGCCAGCCCGACTTCATCGTCTCCGGGTTCAACCCCGAGGACGCGCCGATCAAGCTCGACCAGCCGCGGGTCTACTTCGGCGAGCCGCCGCCCAACTCACCCGAGTTCGTGGTCGCCAACACCGCCCAGGGCGAGTACGACGCCCAGGCCGGCGGCCAGACCAACCTGTTCCACTACGAGGGCACGGGCGGGGTCCAGCTGTCGGACGTCGGCCGCCGGCTGGCCTTCGCGGTCCGCTTCCGGGACATCAACCTGCTCATCTCCGGCAACATCAAGAACGACTCGCGGCTGATGTTCAACCGCGACGTCCGCGAGCGGGTCGAGCGGGCCGCCCCCTTCCTCCAGTGGGACGGCGACCCCTACGCGGTGGCGGTCGACGGCCGCCTCATGTACGTGCGCGACGGCTACACCACCTCCAGCAACTACCCCTACGCCCAGCGCATCGACCTGTCCGACGCCGCCCGCCGCAACGAGCTCGGTAGCCGCGGCGTCGAGGGCATCGGCAACTACATCCGCAACTCGGTCAAGGCCGTGGTCGACGCCTACACGGGCAAGGTCACCCTCTACACCTTCGACGAGCAGGACCCCATCCTGACCGCCTGGCGCAAGGCGTTCCCGGACCTGTTCGCGGCCAAGGGCGACATCCCCGAGAGCCTCAACGCCCACCTGCGCTACCCCGAGGACCTCTTCTCGATCCAGACCTGGATCTACGCCAGCTACCACATCGGCAACCCGGACGACTTCTACTCCAAGGAGGACTTCTGGGCCCTGCCCGACGACCGCTCCGGCGAGATCCGCCGCCAGGAGGACACCGGCGGCCTGACCGCCGTCACCTCGGTCAAGGCCCGCCCCTACTACCTCCTGACCAAGCTGCCCGGCCGCCCCGCGCCCGAGTACGTGCTGGTCATGCCGTTCACCCCCAACGGCAAGGAGAACATGGTCTCCTACCTGGCCGCCGAGGCCGACCCCGACAAGTACGGCGACCTCACCCTGTACAGCTTCGACCGGACCCGCACCATCCTCGGCCCCACCCAGGTGAACGCCCGCATCCTGGCCACCCCGGCCATCTCGAGCCAGCTGACCCTGCTCAACCAGCAGGGCTCCCGGGTGATCCTCAGCAACCTCCTGATCGTCCCGGTCGAGAAGTCGCTCCTCTACGTCCAGCCCATCTTCGTCCAGGGCTCGGCGCCCAACTCCTTCCCACTGCTCCAGAAGGTCGCGGTGTTCTACAACGACCAGGTCGGGTTCAGCGAGAACCTCGCCGACGCCATCTCAGCGGTCGTCAGCAACCAGGAACAGCCAACCCCACCCAGCGACGGCGGGGGAGTGCAGCCACCCCCGACCCCAACCCCCGGCGGCAACCAGTCGGTCCAGTCCCTCCTGCAGCGCGCCAACCAGGAGTATGAGGCCGCCCAGAAAGCCCTCGCCGACGGCGACCTCGCCGAGTACCAGAGCCACATCGACACCATGGGCCAGCTGATCCAGCAAGCCCTGTCCACCGAGGGCGACGGCGGTTCAGGTCCCACCACAACCACCCGCCCGTAGGCCATTGCGACCCGTTCCCGGTGTGTGCTACCTTCGCCGCCGCACCGCGGGGTGGAGCAGTCTGGTAGCTCGCTGGGCTCATAACCCAGAGGTCGAGGGTTCAAATCCCTCCCCCGCCACCACTACTAAGCAGGGCGTTCGTCCTTCACCCCCTTCATCGGTGAGTCGCTCTGCGGGCCGTTGTTAGCGGTTTTGTTAGCGGAGGGGTCCGGGACCACGGTTCCGGGCCCCTTCTGCGTGCTGAGGATGAGGTCGGCGACGGTCGCCGCCGCATCCCTGTCCATGCCGGGGATGACATGGCTGTAGGTCTGAAGGGTGAAGGCGACGCTGGCGTGGCCAAGCCGCTCGCTGATCACCTTGGCCGAGATCCCAGCCTTGAGTGCTGCGGTGGCGTAGCTGTGGCGCACGTCGTGCAGGCGGATTCGCGGGAGCTCGGCGGCCCTGGTGTGCTGTTCGAACCAAGACGCGATGTTCTCGGGGTGCAGCGGGCGGCCGTCCGGCCATGCGAAGACGTAGCCGTGGTCGCGGTAGCGTCCCCCGACCGTCTGGCGGTCCTCAGCCTGGAGCTTGCGCTGTGCTTCCAGCGCCGCGAGCGTGACCGGATCGAGGGCGAGGCGGCGTCGACTGCGCTCGGTCTTAGGTGCTGAGTCGTGCACTTGGTGGTCGACGACCACGCGGGGGATGGTGGGGGAGACGGTGGCGTGGTCGAAGTCAATGTCGACCCAGCGCAGCCCGGCGAGCTCGCCGCGGCGCATGCCGGTGGTGGCGACCAGTAGCCACAGGGCGTACAGCCGGTCATCGCGGACATGGTCGAGAAACGCGCCCAGCTCTTGGGGTGACCAGACCTTCTGCTCGGGGGAACGGGCGGCCGGCGGGTCGGCCGCCTCCGCGACATTGCGGACCAGATAGCCCCAACGCATCGCGTCGTGCAAGGCGCTGTGCAGCATCACGTGGACGTTGCGGACGGTCTTTGGCGACAGCCCGGTTCGGCCCCCGTCGATCGTCTTGCGGCGGCCACGCTCCAGCAGGTGGGCATAAAGGTGGTTGAGCTGAACGGGAGTAAGCGCCTGCAGCTTCACCTGGCCGAGGATTGGCTCGACGTAGGCGGCGATGTAGGTGCGGTAGTTGGCCCAGGTGGAGGGCCGCAGTCGCGGCTTCACCGCCGGCAGCCATTCCTCCTGCAGGAAGTGGCTGAGGGTATGGGTGGAGCGCTGGGGAAGCCGACCGGTTCGCCATTGGCCGATGGCTTCGGCCAGTGCCTGTTCGGCGGCCTTCTTGGTCTTGTAGCCGCCCTTGGTCCGCTGGCGTCGGCGGCCGGTGAGCGGATCGGAGTCGATATCGAAGTGCCAGGTCCAGGTGGACCCGCGCTTGTAGACGGCGCCGCGCATCAGCTGGCCGCCCTGGATTCGACGTCGACCGGAGAGCGAAGGCCGATCTTCTGGAGCACGAGCTCGGTAGGGACGAACAGCTTGCCGCACATGCGGATGGTGGGAAGCTCGCCCCTGGCCGCGGCTCGGTAGGCGGCCGACCGGCTTCTAAGGCCGAGGATCCGTCCGGCAAGCGGCACAGAGATCATCGGAGGGAGCTGGAGCAGTTCGGCCCGCGTCATCATGTTCACCATCCTAGATGACATAGGTATACAAGTACGTGGCGAGTGGAGCGGTGTCAAGCATCTCGCCCATCTGCTAACCGATAGGGATCCGGTACGAGAGCACGTAGCGGTCCCCGGCGATGACGAGTCGGCTCGTCATAACTGGTCGGTCGGCCGCGTGGAGGGTTCTGGTCACCTCGAAGACAGGAGTGCCGGGACGTAGCTCGAGCGCCTGGATCTCGTCCGGTGTGGGGGTTCGCGTCGCAATATCCTCGGTGATCTCACGGACCTCAACGCCCAGGCTGTGGAGTTGGGCGATCGTCCCACCTGGCCACGGCTCGTTGCCTGGATCTTCAACCGGTGTGCCCTTCACGAGGTCGTACGGGATGTACGAGTCTGCGAGCTGGGCCGGCCGACCTTCAACGATGAAGCGGAAGCCGCGAGCGAGGACGCGAGTTCCCTCCTGCAAGCCTAGACGGTTGGCGACGTCGGCCGTTGCGACCACAGGGGCATAGCGACGCACTTCGAGCTGCCCGCCAAGCTCCCCGGAGGCGGATGTCCCAGCCTCGCGGGCCCCGTCCATGCTCTCAAGCTGGAGGCGACGAGCCGGAGGGCGCTGGCGAACGAACACGCCTCGGCCCTGGTGGGAGTCGATCAGTCCCTCTGATCGCAG
>DATENJ010000277.1:0-9739 GCA_035275125.1 Actinomycetes bacterium
GAGGTGTTCGCCGCCGCCCACGCCAAGGCGACGGCGGCGATCAAAGAGGCGGCCGGCGTGCCGGTCGGCCTGACCCTTGCCATGTCCGACGACCAGGCCGTGCCCGGCGGGGAGGCCGCCCTGGCCGCCCACCGCGCCGACTGGGAGGACCCGTACCTGGAGGCGGCCCGGGGCGACGACTTCATCGGGGTGCAGACCTACACCCGCCACCGCTTCGGCCCCGAGGGGCTGCTGGCCCCGGAGCCGGGCGTGCCCCTGACCATGATGGGCTACGAGGCCTGGCCACAGGCGCTGGGGGCGACCATCCGCCGGGCCGCCAGCGCCACCGGCGCCCCGGTCCTGGTCACCGAGAACGGCATCGCCACCGACGACGACACCCAGCGCGTCGCCTTCGTCGGCCAGGCCCTCCTGGCCGTCCTGGACTGCCTGGACGAGGGGCTGGACGTGCGCGGCTACACCTACTGGAGCCTGCTCGACAACTTCGAGTGGGCCCACGGCTACCGCCCCACCTTCGGCCTGGTCGCCGTCGACCGGACCACCCAGGCCCGCACCCCCAACCCCAGCGCGACCTGGCTCGGCCAGGTCGCCCAGGCGAACGCGCTTGTCTCGCGGCCCGCCGATGCCTGACCACCCCAGCTCCAGCGACCCCGTGCCCGAGGTCCTGTTCGTCTGCGTCCACAACGCCGGTCGTAGCCAGATGGCGGCTGCGCTGCTCGACCATCACGCCGGCGGCCATGTGCGGGTCCGGTCGGCCGGGAGCGCCCCCGGCGACAGGGTCAACCCGGCGGTGGTGGCCGCGATGGGCGAGGTGGGGATCGACCTGTCGAAGGAGTTCCCCAAGCCGCTCACCGACGAGTCCGTCAGGGCGGCCGACGTGGTCGTCACCATGGGCTGCGGGGACGCCTGCCCGATCTACCCGGGCAAGCGCTATGAGGACTGGGAGCTCCAGGACCCGGCCGGCCAGCCGGTCGAGGTGGTGCGGCGCATCCGCGACGCCATCGACGTCCGTGTCCGCCGGCTGCTGGCCGACCTCGTCCCGGGCGGCGGCTGAGCGGACACTGGGTTGCACCAGGCCTTGACCTTGGAGTGCGCTCCAAGGTTTACCCTGCGGTCATGGCACTCACGGTCTCCGCTCTCGCCGGCCAGGTCGGGCTCAGCGCCGACACCGTCCGCTACTACGAACGTGTCGGGCTCCTGCCCGAACCGGCCCGCTCGGCGGCCGGGTACCGGCTGTACGACCAGGACGCGGTCGGGCGGCTGCGGCTGATCAAGGGCGCGCAGCGGGCCGGGCTGCGGCTGCGCGAGATCGGCGAGCTGCTCCAGGTCGCCGACCAGGGCCAGTGTCCCTGCGGCCACACCGAGACCCTGCTCCAGGAACGGCTGGCCGAGGTCCGGGCCGAGCTGGAACGCCTCCGGGCCCTTGAGGCCGACCTGACCCGGCTCCTGGAGCGCCAGCCCGACCCCTCCTGCCCGGAGGCGACCACCACCGCCGCCGCCACCTGGTGGTGCGCCGACCCCTGCCAGCCCGCGGAGGAGAGGAGGTGACCGCCATGCGACAGGACCCCTGCCCACCCGACTGCCCGTGCCACGACTGCCCACCCGGCTGCTGCCAGACGGCCTGACCCGCTGACACGCCGCGAGACCGGCCAGGCGCCGCCGGTCTCGCCAGCGACAGAGGGGTCCGCGACCCGGTCGAACGGCTGGACCTAGGTCCGGTCGGGGCTCAGGTCGACCCGGCGCAGGAGCTGGGCGTTGAGGGCGACCACGATGGTGGAGAGGCTCATCAGGACCGCTCCGACGGCGGGGGCGAGGGTGATGCCGGCCCAGGCGAGCGCGCCGGCGGCGGTGGGAACGGCCAGGAGGTTGTAGCCGGTCGCCCAGCCGAGGTTCTGGAGCATCTTGCGGTAGCTGGCCCGCGACAGCCGGAGCACTCCGAGGACGCCGCGCGGGTCGTCGCTGGCCAGCACGACGCCGGCCGACTCGATGGCCACGTCGGTGCCGGCGCCGATGGCCACGCCGACGTCGGCCCGGGCCAGGGCCGGGGCGTCGTTGACGCCGTCGCCGACCATGGCCACCGACAGGCCGCGGCGTTGCAGCTCGGCCACGGCCGCGTCCTTGTCCTCGGGCAGGACCTCGGCGAAGACCTCGTCGACCCCGAGCTCGGCGGCCACCGCCTCGGCCACCTGGCGGGCGTCGCCGGTGATCATCACCACCCGCTTGCCCATTCGGTGCAGCCGCTCGACGGCCTGGCGTGACTCGGGTCGCACGGTGTCCTCGAGGGCCAGCGCCCCCAGCACCTTGCCGTCGCGGACCACGAACAGCACCGTCGCCCCGCGGCCCCGCCAGCCGCCGATCTCGGTGGCCAGCTCCTGCGGCTCGGGCACGTCCAGCTCGCGCAGCAGGGCCGGGCCGCCGACGGCCACGGTCGAACCCTCGACCTGCGCCTGGACGCCCCTGCCGGTCAGCGAGCGGAAGTCGCTCGCCAAGGGCGGGTCGCCGCCGGCGCGGGCCTCGGCCACGACCGCGCGGGCCAGGGGATGCTCGCTGTCGGCCTCGACCGCCGCGGCCACCCGCAGCAGCCCGCCGCTGTCGCCGTCGACCGCGGCCACCCCGCTGACGGTCGGCTTGCCGGTGGTCAGGGTGCCGGTCTTGTCGAACAGGACCGCGTCGACGGTCCGCATCCGCTCGAGGGCCAGGCGGTCCTTGACCAGGATGCCGTTGCGGGCCGCCAGCGCGGTCGAGATGGCGATGACCAGGGGGATCGCCAGCCCAAGGGCGTGGGGGCAGGCGATCACCAGCACCGTGACCGTGCGCTCGATCGCCTGGTCGGGCTGGCCAAGGAGCGGCCACACGACCAGGGTGACGAGGCCGGCCCCGACGGCGAAGTAGAACAGCAGCGCTGCCGCCCGGTCGGCCAGGGCCTGGGCGCGCGAGCGGGAGCTCTGGGCCTGCTCGACCAGCCGGCGGATCCCGGCCAGGGCGGTCTGCTCCCCCACCGCCTCCACCCGGGCCCGGATCGCCGAGTCGGTCACCACCGTTCCCGCCACCACCCGGTCGCCCTCGCCCTTGGCAACCGGGCGCGACTCGCCGGTGATCATCGACTCGTCCAGCTCGGCCGCCCCGTCGAGGACCACGCCGTCGGCCGGGACCCGGCCGCCCGGGCGGACCAGGACCACGTCGCCCACCGTCAGGTCGCCGACCGGCGTGTTCGTGGTCCCCGTCGAGGTGACAACGTCGGCCTCGTCGGGCAGCAGCGCCGCCAGGGCGTCCAGGGCGCTGGAGGCCTGGCCGAGGGCCCGCATCTCCAGCCAGTGGCCCAGCAGCATGACCACGATCAGCAGGGCCAGCTCCCACCAGAACTCCAGCTCGAACACGCCGAAGACGGTGGCGACACTGGCCCCGAAGGCGACCAGGATGGCCAGGGAGATGAGCAGCATCATGCCCGGCTGGCGGCTGCGCAGCTCGGCCAGCCCGCCCTCGAGGAAGGGCCGGCCGCCGTACAGGAACACGACCGTTCCCAGCACCGGCGCGACCCACTGCGAGCCCGGGAACTGGGGTGGCGTGAACCGCAGCCACTCCTGGACCATCTCGGAGTAGAGGACCACCGGGACGGTCAGGACCAGGCTCAGCCAGAACCGGTCCCGGAACTGGGCCGCGTGGTCCCCGTGGCCACCATGCCCTCCGTGGGCGCCGTGGCCTCCGGGCCCGCCGTGCTCGTCCGGCGCGGTGTGCTGGTCAGTGGCGGCCATCTGCTCCTCTTCGTCCATGCCAGTGGGTACCTCTGTCGCCCCATACCATACTTTACCCCGGTGGGGTATAGGGCGCCGTGTTGATGGTGGCGTCGTTCGGCCGGTCTAGCTGGGCTTCTCGTGGTCCGGAAAGATCAAGAAGTCGTTCCGTTGGTCGATCAGTCCTGACATGGAACAGCGATTGCTTCCAGCACAGCGCCGCTTCCTGATCGAGTGCGCGGGCATGGCGATTCTGGCCCTGTGCTGGCTGGCGTGCCTCGTCCTTGGCGTCGGCGGCCCTCAGACGACCCAGGCCATCTCCAACTTCGGGCTGATCGCGGCCGCCGGCGCGGCCGGGATCACCTGCATCCGCACCGCCCGGTTCTCCAGCCCCCAGCAGCAGCGGATGTGGCGGCTGATGGGCCTGTCGGCCCTGTCCTGGGGCAGCGGGCAGGCCGCCTGGACCTGGTATGAGACCGTGCTCGGCCGCGACGTGCCGTTCCCGTCGCTGGCCGACGTCGGCTACCTGGCGGCGGTGCCGCTGGCCGCCGCCGCGCTCCTCAGCCTGCCCTTCGCCGCCCAGAGCCTGGCCGGGCGTGTCCGCCAGGTGCTGGACGGGCTGATGATCGCGGCCTCGCTGCTGCTGGCCAGCTGGGTCCTGGTGCTCAGCCCCCTGTTCCGCGCCGGTGGCGACGGCTTCGTCTCGGAGGCGATCAGCCTCGCCTACCCGATCGGCGACGTCGTGGTCGGGACGATCGTGCTGGTCATGGTGGCCCGGACCCGGACCCGGCGCCGCAGCGGCACCAGGGGGATCCCGCTCTCCCTCCTGGGCGGCGGCCTGGTCGCCTGGGCCGTCTCCGACAGCGGCTTCGTGTACCTCACCGCCACCGAGTCCTATTCTTCGGGGGCGCTGATCGACGCCGGCTGGTTCCTCGGCTACCTGCTGATCCTGCTGGCCGCCCGCAAGCCGGAGGTCGAACGGGTCGACGAGGACGAGACCGAGACCGGGATCGACCGGTTCGGGCTGTTCCTGCCGTACATCGCCGTGGTCGGGGCGCTGGCCGTCAGCACCGTCGCCCAGCTCCAGCAGGGCCTGCTCGGCCTGTTCGTGTCCTGGATCCGGTCGTTCATCATCCTCGCCCTGATCGGCCGCCAGGTCCTCAGCCTGCTCGAGAACATGCAGCTCGCCCGGCACCTGGAGGCGCGGGTGGTCGAGCGGACGACCGAGCTGCGGGCCAGCGAGCAGCGCTTCCAGGCGCTGGTCCAGCACAGCTCCGAGGTCGTGATCCTGGTCGACGCCGACAGCAAGGTCGACTACGTCAGCGAGTCGATGACCAGGGTGTTCGGCTACAGCGAGGCCCACCTGCGCGGCCGCCCGCTGACCGCGATCCTTGACGGCGAGGCCGCGACGCGGCTGGTCGAGGCCCTGGCCAACGTGGCCCAGCGACCCTACGGCGTGCTGGAGCTGGAGCTGCCGTTCAACCAACTCGGCGGGAAGAGCTGCACGGCTCAGGTGACCATCACCAACCTGCTCGACAACCCCAGCGTCGGCGGGCTGGTGCTCAACACCCGCGACATCTCCGAACGCCGGCAACTGGAGGACCAGCTGTCGCACCAGGCCTTCCATGACAGTCTTACGTCGCTGGCCAACCGGGCCCTGTTCAAGGACCGGGTCGACCACGCCCTGCTCCGGACCAGGCGCCAGACGCCCTCGGTGGCGGTGCTGTTCCTCGACCTCGACGGCTTCAAGGAGGTCAACGACAGCCTCGGCCACGCCGCCGGGGACCGGCTGCTCATCCAGGTCGGGCAACGGCTCGTCGCCTGCGTGCGCCCGAGCGACACCGTGGCCCGGTTCGGGGGCGACGAGTTCGCCGTCCTTGTCGAGGACGCCAGCGACGACGCCGAGCTCGACACGGTGGCCGAGCGCATCTTGGACGAACTGCGCCAGCCGTTCTTCGTCAACGACCGTGAGCTGCATGTCCGGGGCAGCATGGGCATCGCCCGGATGGACAGCGACGTCGACGGTGTTGACCAGCTGCTGCGCAACGCCGACCTGGCCATGTACCGGGCCAAGGCGACCGGCCAGGGCGGGTTCGAGCGCTACGACCCAGGGATGCACACCGAGCTGGTCCAGCGGGTGCAGCTGGAGGCCGACCTACGGCGGGCCCTCGAAGAGGGGGAGCTGTTCCTCCACTACCAGCCGACCATCCACCTGACCTCCGGCCAGATCGTCGGGGCCGAGGCCCTGTGCCGCTGGAACCACCCGGTCCGGGGACTGGTCCCCCCGACCGAGTTCATCCCCCTGGCCGAGGCCTCGGGGCTGATCCGGCCCCTCGGCGCCTGGGTGCTGCGCGAAGCCTGCCGGCAGGCCGCTGTCTGGCAGCGGGCACATCCTGACCGTGACAAGCCGCTGGCCCTCAACGTCAACCTGTCGGGCCGGCAGCTCCAGCACGCCCAGGTGGTCGAGGACGTGGCGGGCGCGTTGCGGGAGAGCGGCCTGCCGGCCGAGTCCCTGGTGCTGGAGATGACCGAGAGCGTCCTGATGGACGACAGCGAGACCGTCCTGGACATCCTTGGCCAGCTGAAGCGGCTGGGGATCCGCCTGGCCATCGACGACTTCGGCACCGGCTACTCCTCGCTCAGCTACCTGCACCGGTTCCCGGTCGACATCCTCAAGATCGACCGGTCGTTCGTGGAACGGCTCAGCCGCACCTCCGACAACGCCGAGCTGGCCTGGACGGTGGTCCGGCTCGGCCAGAGCCTCCAGCTGCAGACCGTTGCCGAGGGGGTCGAGGACTCGGCCCAGTTCCTGGCCCTGCGCCGCATGGGCTGCGACATCGGCCAGGGCTACTACTTCGGCCGGCCGATGGAAGGCGACGCCCTTGGCCGCCTCCTCGACGAGGAACGCACCCCGGCCAAGACGGCGGCGACCAGGACCCGCACCTAGCCGTTCGAGGGCGGTCGAGGCGTGGGCGCCAGACGCTGGCCCGTCCCGGTCGCGGCCGACTGGCCGGGGACGGTCCGTGGAGCACGCCAGAGGTACACGGCCATGGCGATGAGCCACAGGCACCAGGCGACATAGCCGGCGAAGTTGGTAAGGCTGGCGGCCTCCAGCCCGAGGGGGATGAGGACCCCGGTGGCGATCAGCGCGGCGGAGAGATAGCCGAGGTAGACCATCCACCGAGGGGCCACGGCGCGAGTCACGGCCAGGGTGACGAGCACGGTGAAGGCGGCGGTGAGGGCGTAGCCGATGGTCTCGCCCAGGATAGTGCCGAGCCAGGTGTGGACCAGCTCGAAGGTGTGGTGGGCGTCGGCGGTCATGGCCGGGTCGGTGGCGTCGCGGCTGATGCCCGGCACAAGCAGGACCCAGCGGGACAGGCCGACGACCTGGACGACGGCGGCGACCACCCCGAGGCGGGCAATCCAGCGCCCCTGGCTGCCACCGGCCAGCCGGCCGAGCAGGATCCCGGCGGGGGCGAGCAGGGCGGCGCTGAGCATCAGCACGCCGAACCAGGCCATGACGGTGCCCTGGTGCTGGCGGTAGAGCTCGAGAATGTCGTCGGTGGGCTCCTTGAGGATCTGCGGGTACTCGAAGACCGATCCGAGGGCGGTGAAGCCGGCGATGGCGAGGAGGGCCGCGGCGGCGATGGCGGCGGCGGCAACGCGCCGGGTGGTCTGGGTGTCCATGGTGTGCTCCGTTCCTTTCGTGCTGGCGGTGGGCTAGGCGGCCTGGTGAGCGCCGCGGTCCCGGTACCAGCCAAGGGTCGTGGCCAGGGCGTCGTCGAGCGGTGTGGCCTGGTCGCCGAAGCTGGCGCGGAATCGGCTGTCGTCGACGACCCAGCGGTCGGTGAACTGGTAGAGGGTGTGCCGGAACTCGCGGAGGGCTGGCTTGGCCACGCCGGCCAGGCGCAGGGCCGTGCGCCCGGCGGCGAAGACGCGGGGCCGGTGGCCGGCGAGCTGGTAGATCCGCTCGATGACCTGGCGGGTGGTGCGGGTCTCGGAGATCGGCAGGTGCCATATCTGGCCGGCGGCTTCGGGGTGGGTGGCCAGGGTGATCAGCCCGGCGGCGACGTCGGGGGTGAAGGAGTAGCTGTGGAGCTGGTCGGGGTCGCCCATCACCTGGGCGGTGCGGCCGGTCAGGGCGGGGCCGAAGACGCTCTCGCCAAGGGCCGAGCGGGTGGTCCCCGGGCCGAAGTAGTCCGACGCCCGGCCGATCGCGACCTCCAGGTTCCCGGCCTGGTGGGCGTCGAGGAGCTCGGTGGTCATGGCGGCCCGGGTCGCCGCCTTGGCCGAGGTGGGCCGGGCCTGGAGGGACTCGACGAGGTCCCTTCCCTCGGGAGGGCCGTAGGCGTAGAGGTTGTCGAGCACCACCAGGCGAGCGCCGGCGGCCTGGGCGGCGGCGACCACGGCCCGTTGCAGGGGCGGGAACTCCTCGACCCAGCGGGCGTAGTTCATGGCGTTGAGGCAGAAGTGGACGACGTCCGCCCCGGCGGCGGCGCGGGTGGTGAAGGCCGGGTCGGTGGCGTCGCCGCCGAGCACCCGCGCTCCGGCGACCTCGCCCTGTCCGTTGCGGTTGACCGCGACCACCTCGACGCCGCGGCCGGCGAGCTGCTCGGCGACGAGGCGGCCGACCTGGCCGGTGCCGAAGACGACATGGTGGGTCATGACGAGGCCTCCTTGCTGCGGTTGACGAGGATAGGCAGGACGGCGGTGAGGGCGGTGGCGACGATGGCGCCGCTGGAGCCGAAGACGGCGAACTGCTGGTCGACCTGCACGCCGGCGGCGGCGGTGATCGTCCAGCCGGCGGCCCAGACCGCGCTCAGGGCGACGGGCCAGGCAAGGGCGCGCCGCCCCAGCACGGGCCGCAGGACCACGGCCTGGAGGATGCCGACGGCGACGCCGCACACGGCCCCCTGGACGGCCAGGTCGGCCAGGCCGGTCCTGAAGTCGACCACCCAGGTGGCCACGACCAGCCCGACCATCAGGCCGACGGCGGTGGCGACGATCCACTGGACCGGGGACGGCCGGTTCCGGCCCAGGCCCCAGGCCTGCACCGCGCCCAGGATCGCGCCGGTGACCAGCCCGCCCAGGAGCGCGCTGACCAGGCTGTCGACGGGACCGAGAAGCAGGTCGGTGGTGAGCCCGCCGAGCGGGAAGCCGACGAAGGTGACCATCCACCGGGCGGCGGTTCGAAGGGGGCCGGGGGCGGTCGCCGCCGGCGCGGGCGTGCTGAGCTCGGACATGCGGGGCTCCTCTACTGCCGGTGGGTGGCCGGTCGGCCCGGTCGCGCGTGCTGGCTGGCGATCCAGGCGGCGAGGATGCTGTCGGGGTGGTCGGCGAGGTGGTCGCGGACCAGGGCGTCGAGGAGCTCCTCGTCGTCGACCAGGTGGGCGGCGGCCACGGCCACGAGCTGCCGGTCCCTCGTCGTGGTGGCGGCCGCGGCCGCCCGGGCCAGGAACTCGTCGCTGTCCCGGCTGACCAGCGCGGCCGCCACGAGCACCGTCGGCGATCCCCCCGAGCCGGCCAGGGTCTGGATCCTGGACCGGGCCTCGGCGTCCCCGGCGATCAGCCGGCGGACCAGGTGGTGGATGTCATCGGGCATGGCCGCAACGATCACCCGGTCCGCTGACGATCCGCTGACGACGGGCTGACGGCGCCTCCGGGTCACCGGCTACCCTTGGGGCATGCTCACCGTTGGGGTGCTCGGCCCGCTCGAGGTGCGGCGTGACGGGCGGCCGCTCTCGGTGCCCTCCGGCAGGACCACCGAGGTGCTGGTCCGGCTGGCGCTGGACGCCGGCCAGCTCGTGTCCGCCGAGCGGCTGATCGACGACCTGTGGGGCGCGGCCGCCGCCGGCACGGGCCGGAACACCCTGCAGTCGAAGGTGTCCCAGCTGCGCCGGGCCCTTGGCGAGCCGGCCCTGGTCAGCAGCGGCCACGGGGGCTACACCCTGGAGCTCGACCCCGGCCGGGTCGACGCCCTCCGGGTGGTCGGCCTGGCCGCGGCCGCGGCC